>CALGEF010000250.1 GCA_937881755.1 uncultured Acidobacteriota bacterium | reverse complement strand
GCGAAAGGCTTTCATCCGCGCCGAAGTCGCGTGCGCGCACGTCATAGGAGATGAACACCCGCCGGGTTTCCCAGTCCGCGGCAACGCCCGCAAAACTGCCCGGTTCAGTCTCCCCGTCCCCGAAGGGGGCGACGGCGCCGGCGCCCAGCTTGAGGTAGAGATTGCCCTGACTGTCCGGTGCGTTCCAGCGCCGGACAAGCCGGTTGTACTGGAGGCCGGTAAAAGTCTGGTCCATGTCCTGGTTCTGCTCGACATACAGCCCGATGGAATCGGTTGCGGTCGGCGAGTAGTGGGCGTGCAGGGACGAGTACATCCCGTTATTGTCCTGCATCAGCGTCCAGCCGCCTTCATAGGAGACGGGCCGGGCGCTGGCAGGCGCGGCAAGCGCTGCGAGGGCAAGCCCTGCAGCAAGGTATCGAGGGGGCATGATGCCGGTCCTTTGTCCGAAGTTGATCCAACGTCTGCGCAGGATCAGGCTTTCGGCGGACGGGGCTCCGGAACGAGGGTGCGCGAGGCGGTCCGTGCCTCCAGCGGGAAGTCAGGCGCTTGGGCGAACACAAACACGCTGGACCCGGATAATGCAGGCGACGGCAGGGCCGTCAGCACACCCGGGCAGCAGCAGCCGGCGTCCGTATCCGGATGGTCCGGCGCTGCGGGTTCAGGCGCCGCCATCCTGTCGCAATGGGCATGGGCGTCGGCAGGGGCCGCAGCCTCCGCGGGCTGGCGTTGCATGCCGCAAGGCCCGGCGTGCGCCGACAGGCCGCTGGCCGCGATCAGCCAGAAGCCAAGACACAGGAGGAGGGCACGGTTCAGCATCCGGGCGGAAAATGGCCCTTCGCCCGCTTCCGGTCAATGCCCGCGCTACTGCGCTGTCCAGCCGCCATCGATCGAAAGCTCGGCGCCATTGATCGAATCTGCTGCCGGCGAGCACAGAAACGCGGCAAATCCGGCGACCTGCTCGACAGTTACGAATTCCTTCGTCGGCTGGGCCGCCAGCAGCACATCGTTCTTCACCTGCTCTTCAGTCATGCCGCGCGCCTTTGCCGTGTCGGCGATCTGCCCTTCCACCAAAGGCGTGAACACATAACCGGGGCAGATCAGGTTCGCCCGCACGCCTGACGTCGCCCCCTCCAGCGCGGTCGTCTTGGTCAGGCCCGACAGGCCGTGCTTGGCCGCCACATAGGCAGACTTGAACGGCGAGGCGACCTTCGCGTGGGCCGAGCCCATGTTCAGGATGCGTCCCCATTTCTTCGATTTCATGTGGGGCAGGGCGAGGCGGGTCGTATGGAAGGCCGATGAGAGATTGAGGGCGATGATCAGGTCCCACTTGGCGACCGGGAAGTCCTCGAGGGGGGAAACAAACTGCGTGCCCGCATTGTTGACCAGGATGTCGACGCCGCCGAAGTTTGCGGCGGCCTGCGCCATCATCCCTTCGATCGCCTCGGCTTTCGTGAGGTCGGCGCCCGAAAACGCGGCTCTTACTTTATGATCCCTTTCGAGGCCCGCCCGAAGCGCTTCGATTTCCTTTGCGTCACCGAAACCGTTCAGGATCACATTGGCGCCTTCGGCGGCAAGACGGGTGGCGATCGCCTTGCCGATCCCGCTGGTCGAGCCGGTTACGAGGGCGGTTTTTCCCTTGAGCATGCGATGTGTATCCTTGAGGCGCGGTTGGCCAGTGGGCAGGTCATGGGGTAGGGACGGCGGGTCGCTCTGGCAACCCTGATCAGATTATCCTGCATTAATAAAAAGAGTACGGGTGAGCGATGCTGTTCGGCGGAGAAGTCAGCGCCTTTGATGCGGCGTTTCCGCATTTTCTCATATCCACCGGCGCGGCGGGGCTGATGCTTCTCATGGCGTCGACGGTCTATGTGCTGCTGACGCCCTGGAAGGAACTCTCCCTCGTGCGCTCCGGCAACACGGCGGCGGGCGCCGCCCTCGGCGGCGCCATCATCGGCCTTGCCATTCCGATTTCCTCAACGCTTGCCTCCTCAATGACGCTGCCGGGCCTGCTGATCTGGGGCGCCATCGCACTGCTGATGCAACTCATCGCCTACCGCGTCGCGGACCTCATCCTGCGCGATATTCCGGGACGCATCGCCAAGGACGAGATCGGCGCTGCCACCGTGCTGGCCGCCGCTAAACTTTCCGCCGCCCTGATCCTTGCAGCTGGCCTCTGGGACCCTGTGCTGCAGAGGTTATAAAGGCCTGATGCGATCGTTCGACTGGCTCATCTATGTTGGCGCGCTGGGGCTGATGCTCGCAGTGATCTTCGCGCTGTCACCGAACGCAGATGCCCCTGCGCCGGCGCCGGCATCGGAGTTTGCTGAAGAGTTTGCCGAAGAGATGGGCCCGCTGCTGCCGGATCCTTCGCCGCTCGATGAAATGGTCCTCGTGCAGGTCGGCGAGCCGCAGAACGGCATCGGCACCGCCTTCGCCCTCAACGAAGAGGGCGACTGGCTGACCGCGCGCCATGTCGTCGAGGGCTGCGCCGAGGTCACGCTCGAAGTCGCTCCCGGAAACTATGTGCCGGTCGCCGCGATCGCAGTGGATGACGGCCACGACCTCGCGCTTCTCTCCACCGGCCGCAGCCCGCACCCGGTGACCCTTGAACTCGCCTCGCCCCTCAACATTGGCACGAAGGGTTTCGCAGTCGGCTTCCCGCAAGGCCAGCCGGGCGAGCTTGCGACTGAACTGGCCGGGCGCTCGCGCCTGGTCACACGGGGCCGCCGGGAAGGGGATGCGCCGATCCTCGCCTGGAACGAGATCGGCCGCACGGAAGGGCTGAATGGCACGCTCGGCGGCATCTCCGGTGGGCCGATGTTCGATGCCAGCGGCGCGGTGCGCGGCGTGGTCATCGCCGAAAGCCCCCGGCGCGGCCGCATCTACACGGCTGCGCCCCAGGCGGTGAACGACTTCCTGACGAAACTCGGTGTCGAGCTTCAGCCCGGGCCTGCCGATCTGTTCGAACTCTCCGGCTATGGCACACCTTCCGACAATGCGCGGCGCAGGTTACAGGTCGTCAAAGTCACCTGCGAGGTAGTCCCATGAGCGATTTCGCATCCCGGCTCACCGACGGTGTTCGCCGTCATGGCCCACTCTGTGTCGGCATCGACCCGCATCCCGGCATGGTCCCCGCGCTGTTTGGCGGCGACACCGCGCGCGGCCTGGAATACTGGGGCCGTGCCCTGGTCGAGGCCGCCGCCGGCAAGGTTGCTGTCGTCAAGCCGCAGGCCGGGTTTTTCGAACGCCTCGGCCCCGGCGGCATGGCCGCGCTCGCGTCGGTCAGCCGCGCCGCGCGGGAGTCCGGCCTCCTCGTGCTGATGGATGCCAAGCGCGGTGATATCGGCTCGACCGCCGAAGGCTACGCCGAGGCCTACCTGTCCAGGGGCGCCTTCTTCGAATCCGACGCCGTCA
>CALGEF010000249.1 GCA_937881755.1 uncultured Acidobacteriota bacterium | reverse complement strand
GGTCACAGAACCCCGAACCGCGCCGCAGTGCAACTGGTTCAGACTTCTGCGATATGCGGCTCGGTAGACACAAATGAGTCCAGATGCGTCTCCAAGATGAGGCCAAAATGAGGAATATCAGTTGCGCCCCTCCCCTGACCTGCAACGGATGAAAGACTTCGTTCGGGCGAACACCCGTCTGATGACCGTACCCGGCCTGTTTCTGACCCATACCGGCGTACCCCGTCCATTGCAGCTCTGGCTGGCCGACGAGATCACGCCGATCTGGACCGCGACCGAAGCCGGGCTGGAATCAACCGGCATCGATCCCCCCTTCTGGGCCTTCCCCTGGGCTGGCGGTCAGGCCGTCGCCCGGCTTGTGCTGGAGAGGCCTCAGATCGTTCGCGGCCAACGCGTGCTCGACATCGCAACCGGCAGCGGCATGATCGCCATCGCCGCCGCCAGTGCGGGCGCCGCACACATCCTCGCCAACGACATTGACCCGCTCTGCGAAGCAGCCTTGGCCCTGAATACGCAGGCAAATGAAGTGACTGCCGGATGGCTAGGCGGAAACCTGCTGGACAACGCCGTCCCGGACGTGGACGTCATCCTCGCCGGCGACATTTTTTACCAGAAACAGATGGCCGATCAGTTTCTCGTCTGGCTGGGCAAAGCCGTTGGGCAAGGCATCAGCGTCTACGCCGGTGATCCCGGCCGCGCCTATGCGCCGGGCGGCGGCGACCCCCTCGCCGAATACAACATCGACACCACCTTTGATCTCGAAGGCGTCACATTACGGCGCGCGCGCGTCTGGAAACTCTGAACCGCAGCGTCACCGCCGGCCAGGGGTCACTCGTCGTCCGCCCCGGCGCCCATGCAGCGGCGCACCAGCGTCCCGCTGGCTTCGCCGTTGCCGGAAAAATCGACTGTCCAGGCGTCTGCGCAGGCGCCGTCCATCACGGCGCGTGTGCAACAGGCAGCGGCCTCATCACAGCTGAACCCTTGCGAGACGAGGTCCTGAATGATCTCCGCCTCCGCCGCGCCCCCCGCGTAACGCGCCGCAACCGAACGCGAGAAGCCGGTATTGTCACCTTCGCCGGCGGTCTTGCCCTTCTCCGAAAGGTCGAGCGCAGGTTTTGCGACTTCCGTCAGGGCTTCCCCGGCTGCGCAAGCTGCCAAACCCAATGAAAGAAGGGCTACCGCGATCCGTCTCATCACAAAGTCCCCTCCAGTCCGCGCCAGGACTGTGCCTTGCACGCTGCCCCGATGTCCAGAGCGCGTCGCAGGGCTGGAGACCTGGCGGCTGAGTGACTGGAGCGGGTACACGGGATCGAACCGAGATAGCTAGCTTGGAAGGCTAGTGCATTACCATTATGCTATACCCGCCCGACTGGGCCACTTTGCGCAGGCGGCGCTGGCGGGGTGGTGGAGGGAGCTGGATTCGAACCAGCGTACGCTAGGCGACCAGATTTACAGTCTGGCGGATTTAACCACTCTCCCATCCCTCCACGGGACCCGCGCCAACGCCGTTTGACGCCGCCGCGCCAGCGCTTCAAAAGGGCTTTTCCAAACCCCGATCCACGCCGGAAGCGGCCTTATAAGGATGAACCTCATGGCGCGCAACCATCCAAAACGGCCCGGTAACCGGCCTGCGGGCCCTCCGGGCGCGCGGCCCGGCCCCGCCAGCTTCGCCCGTCCCGAGCGCGAAAAGGAAGGCGGACCTGTCTGGCTGTGGGGCACGCATGCCGTGCTGGCAGCCCTCGCCAACCCCGACCGGCAGTTCCTGCAATTCCTCGCCACAGAGAACGCGGCAGAGCGCCTGCCGAAGCTGGCGCTGTCCCCGCAGATCATCACCGGCAAGGAACTCGACCAGCGCCTGCCCCCCGGCGCCGTGCACCAGGGCATCGCCATCAAGGCCGAGCCGCTGGAAGCCCTCGCCCTCGAAGACCTGATCGCCGAAGGCGCAACGCGCGTCGCGGTGCTCGACCAGGTCTCCGATCCGCACAATCTCGGCGCGGTCTTCCGGTCGGCTGCAGCGTTCGGCTTTACCGGCCTCGTTCTGCAGACCCGGCATGCCCCGCCTATCTCGGGCGTCGTTGCGAAAAGCGCCGCCGGCGCCGTCGAAACCGTCATCGAAGTGCGCGCCGTCAATATCGCGCGGGCTCTGGAACAGCTGGGTGAAGCCGGCTTCCACACCGTCGGCCTGGCCGGCGAAAGCCGCCGGCCGCTCGACCTGGCGGTAAAAGGCGCAGCGAAAGTCGCCATCGTCCTCGGCGCGGAAGGCTCAGGGCTGCGCCCTGGCGTGGCAAATGCCTGCGCAGAACTCGCTCGCATTCCGATTGCACCGGCGATGGAGAGCCTCAACGTGTCAAATGCTGCCGCAATTGCCTTCTACGAGGCGAGCCGCGGCAGTTTTCCCGCCGCCTGAACACCTGCCAGACTGAAC
>CALGEF010000248.1 GCA_937881755.1 uncultured Acidobacteriota bacterium | reverse complement strand
AGCTATCGAAACCCCGTAAAACCCTTTCTGGGCAAACAGTTTTTTCGCGACATCAAGGAACTGGGTTTTGGTTACTTCAGCGTTTTTCATAGGACCCTTTTATCAGAACGTTGACTACCTACCAAGTGGTAAGTTATTACTTACCAAACGGTAAGCAATTGGAGAATCAAACATGAACCACGAGTTTCAGATTCAAAGCCTTGAGACCTTGTATGGGCTCGATCAGCAGGGTTCGGCCTTTTTGGACGAACGCGTCACCACCTCGCCGATCGAGCGCTACACCAACCAAGAACGGTTCGATGCGGAACAAGAGAAGATTTTTCGTTTTCATCCGATCATTGCTGCGCATGCATCCGAACTACCTGAAAATGGAGCTTTCATCACTCTGCGTAAAGCTGGCCTACCGCTTCTGCTCACTCGCGATAAGGATGGACAGGTACACGCTTTCCTAAACGTTTGTCGCCATCGTGGTGCCAAACTGGTGAGCGAGGAAAAGGGTTGCAAAAACGTGTTTTCCTGCCCCTATCACGCTTGGACGTTTGCCAGTAACGGCGATCTACGCGGTGTACCGCATCAGAAACAGGGCTTTCCGGATATCGACAAGGCCGCCAATGGTCTGAAGCGCCTTCCGGTCGCTGAACGGCTGGGATTCATCTGGATCCTGGCTAACCCGAAAACTGAAAGCTACGACTTTGAACCCTTTCTGTCCGTTTTGGAGCAGGAATTCGGCTGGATCGACATGGCGGGCCATGCCATCACCCATGTGGAAACCGTCGAAAGCAACGCGAACTGGAAACTGCTTTTGGAAGCGGGGCTTGAGGCCTATCATTTCCGCATAGCCCATAAGAACACGGTCGGGCCGCATATGATGGACAACTTGTCCAGCTATGAAATGTTTGGCCCCCATATCCGCTCGATCCTGCCGCGCTCCTCGCTTCCCACTCTTGATCCGGCTGACAGGGACAACTGGGATTTCCGCGAACTAACCAACGTGGTCTACACGTTATTCCCGTCAACCCAGATCCTGACGATGCAGGATCATTACGCGTTGATCCAAGTCGAACCGATTGCCCCCGGAAAGACCCTAATCCGCCTGGCCACGGTCGCGCCGGCGGAAGATATCACCTCTGACAAGGTCGACCACTGGAAACGCAACCACTCGATTTCCAAGGCGACCCTAACCGAGGATTTCGACATATGCGCCGACATCCAGTCAGGGTTGGAAAGTGGTGCAAACGATGCCCTAACCTTTGGTCGCTACGAAGGCGCGCTGGACCGCTTCAATAAGGAAATTGAAAAAGCACTCTGAAACGGCCAGAAAAGGGACTCATTCTGGATCCGGTCGGCAAAGCAAAGTCAGTGGTGCTTACAAACGACGGCTTGCGCCGGTCAGAAGAACTGTTCAAAGCCCTTTTCACCAACGCGCCAAAGCCTTGATTGAACGAAGAGCTATCTCTGGTAAAAACGGCCCATACCGGACCTTCATTGAGCGTCGTAACGCTGCGGTGCGGCTCGTCGAACCAGCCATTCGCTGCAAACGCAAAATCCTATGATGGGTGAACTCACAGAGTGCAGGACGTTGCCGCCATTCATTTGTCTCGATAGTGTCAACCAAGTGACGGCGTGATAGATGCTAGAAATGAATCAACCAACTTCAGACGAGCGGAACGCAACACCCTATGCCCTTGCAGTTTTTGGTGTAATTTTTGCATCCATCTGTTTTGGCTTGGTACCCTACTTTAGCCGTGGGCTGACTGATCAAGGTCTCGCGCCCTATGCGGTTGCATTTTATCGATACATATTCGCTGCGATTTTCCTACTGCCAGCACTCCTGATGCATCGCTCAAAGTGGCGAGAAATCCTTTGGGGTATGGTTGCAGGCTCGGTCATGGGTCTTGGCTGGGTTGGCTATGTCACGGCTCTTGAGACTGTTCCTGCATCGACAGTTGGCGTTCTCTACATGACGTATCCAGTGTTTACCGTCTTTATTTCATGGGCGCTTTTTGGTGATCAACCAACGCGACGCAGCCTTGTTGCAGCTGGATTGATTGTTATTGCTGCGATAATTGCCGGGTCCCCGGCATCCGTGCCCCCAGATCAAGTTCCAACTCTTCTCGTATCATTGGCCGCGCCTTTTGGGTTTGGCTTTAGCATTTGTGTCCTCGTGCACCGCCTTTCGCGCATTGCGCCCTTGGCGAGAATTGCGTCAGTCTCGCTAGGTTCGGTCATTGGCCTTGCTCCTCTTATCTTCTCATCCGACGCTATTGAAATCCTGCCAAGGAGCGGAAACGACTGGCTTCTCGTAGTTGGCTTCGGCCTTGTGACGGCGCTTGTTCCGCAACTGATTTACACAGTCTGTTCACCCATCATCGGGGCAACGCGCACTGCAGTCATCGGGAGTATTGAACTGCCCACGATGTTTGCAGTTGGCGTGCTTGCGTTTGGTGAAGTGATCACGGTCGCACAGGCGCTTGCCTGCGCACTGGTTCTGGGCGCAATAGCTCTCACTCAAAGTCGCTCAACTCGAACTGTGACGACCGTGATCAGCAAGGAGCCAGAAAGGTGACTTCGGGCCCACTGCCACCGTTAGACAGGTCGCAGCATTCTTGGGTTTGACCGCTTGATCAATGGCCGCTTTCGCGGTGCTGCACCTGTGAGCGCGCAAACACAGCGAAAGTCTGCATTCCGTCTTTCCTTTAGAAATGTGCATGGCGCAGCATTTGTCACTTTAGGGTTTTCTTGCGTTCACTTCGATTGATGCCAATGTGTTAAATAGCTAAATCTCTCCTCCCGAAAAGTAGTCTTATTTTTCCCCCGCCCGACCACTCGCACAGAGCAGTCGGACGGGGTTTATTTTTGTTGGCCTAAGCTAGCCCTCGGTTGACGACGTAGGTGGCCAGCCAGTGCCAGTAGTCTGCGGCACTTCCAAAGCCTTGATCCTGAGCGGCAAGGTCTTCTGCCACATCAAGTGTCAGCCCCCCATCATACTGTGCGATGGCGGCCCGTTCCTCGAAGGCCTCGATGTCAGGGATGAGGCTCGGGTCTGCCTTATGGGAGCTGCTCATGATGCGCCCTCCCAGTCTGGCAGCCTCACCCCCTCCACGATCTCCCGCTTCTGGGCGTCACTGATCCCCGCCGAGTAAAGTCCATAAGTCAGCTTATTGGCCGACCTTGCGGAGTGATGCCCAACAAGTGTTGCGGTGAACTGCTCAGGGACCCCTGTACGCTCACACTGGGTGATGAACCACTTGCGAGTGGAGTGGAAGACGGTGCCGTGCAGCTCAGGATGGAGGTGGCGCAGGTAGGCATACCGCTTCACCACTTTATCGACAGTGAGATGTGGGAACAGCCTGCCAGTCTTTGGCAACGCAGCATCCAGCAGCTGCTCAAGGACACCATGAAGCGGCACCTCCCGCTCTGCAGCCTTGGACTTCAGCAACCGCACCGCATTGGGCCTGATGCTGACAAACCTTCCCAG
>CALGEF010000247.1 GCA_937881755.1 uncultured Acidobacteriota bacterium | reverse complement strand
GTGCCCGGGGTGACCGTGAACCGGCTCTGCGGCTCCGGCATGGATGCCATCGGCAGTGCGGCCAGGGCCATCAAGTGCGGGGAGGCGCAGTTGGCTATTGCCGGCGGCGTTGAGTCGATGTCCCGGGCACCGTTTGTCATGGGCAAGGCAAATACCGCCTACGGTCGCGACGCGCAGATGTATGACACGACCATCGGCTGGCGTTTCGTTAATCGCCTCATGCAGAAACAGTACGGCATCAACTCCATGCCCGAGACCGCTGAAAACGTCGCCGAACAGTTTGGCATTGAGCGGGCTGCCCAGGACGCATTCGCACTGCGCAGCCAGCAGCGCACGACTGCGGCGCAGGCGGCGGGTTACTTCGACGAGGAAATCACGCCGGTCACCATTCCCCAGCGCAAGGGTGACCCCGTGCAGGTTATACAGGACGAACACCCCCGCGACACGACGCTGGAGGCGCTGGCGAAGCTTGCGACGCCGTTCCGCGACAACGGCACGGTGACCGCCGGCAACGCTTCGGGCGTGAATGATGGCGCCTGTGCGCTGGTGCTTGCCTCCGCAGAGGCTGCGCGCATTCAGGGTCTGACACCACGCGCCCGAGTGCTGGCGATGGCCAGCAGCGGCCTGGAGCCCCGCATTATGGGTTACGGCCCGTTGGAGGCTTCGCGCAAGGTTTTGCGGCTCGCGGGTCTCGAACTCGCGGCGATGGATGTGATCGAATTGAATGAGGCCTTTGCAGCCCAGGGGCTCGCTGTGCTCCGCGGCCTGGGTCTTGCGGACGACGCTGCTCATGTTAATCCGAATGGCGGCGCCATCGCTCTGGGGCACCCCCTTGGCATGAGTGGCGCGCGGCTGGTAACGACCGCGATGTACGAGCTGCATCGCCGTGGTGGTCGCTATGCCCTGTGCACCATGTGCATCGGGGTTGGTCAGGGCATTGCGTTGGTAATCGAGCGAGTTTGACGGAAGGTTTACAGGAGAGCGGTTATGACGACAGAGCATACAGGGCAGCATGCGGTGCCAGTGGAAGAGCGCTTTCAGGCGCGCATTGACGCCGAGGAAAAAATTGAGCCGAAGGACTGGATGCCGGAGAAATACCGGCAGAACCTGATTCGCCAGATATCCCAGCATGCACACTCGGAAGTCATCGGCATGCAGCCCGAGGGCAACTGGATCACGCGGGCGCCGAGCCTGCATCGCAAATGCATTCTGCTGGCCAAGGTGCAGGACGAGGGCGGCCACGGCCTCTACCTGTACAGCGCTGCGGAAACCCTGGGCGCCAGCCGTGAGGAGATGAATCAGGCTCTGCACGACGGACGCGCCAAGTACGCTTCCATCTTCAATTACCCCGCCCTGACCTGGGCCGACATTGGCGCCATTGGCTGGCTGGTGGATGGCGCGGCAATCGTCAACCAAGTCTCTCTGCAGCGTACCTCCTATGGGCCCTATGCCCGCGGCATGGTGCGGATCTGCAAGGAGGAAAGTTTCCACCAGCGCCAGGGCTACCACATCATGATGACCCTGGCGCGTGGCACTGAAGAGCAGAAAGCCATGGCCCAGGATTCGCTGAACCGGTTCTGGTGGCCCTCGTTGATGATGTTCGGCCCCCATGATGCCGAATCCGCGCACTCGGCGCAGTCTATGAAGTGGAAGATCAAGCGCCAGAGCAACGATGAGCTGCGGCAGAAGTACGTCGACCAGTCGGTGAAGCAGGCAGAGGTCATAGGCCTGACCATTCCCGACCCCGATTTGAAGTGGAATGAGCAGCGCGGCCATTACGATTTCGGCGAAATCGACTGGGAGGAGTTCAACCGCGTCGTCGGCGGTGACGGCCCCTGCAACCGGCAGCGCCTCGCCCACCATGTCAAAGCTCATGAAGATGGCCAGTGGGTACGCGACGCGATCACTGCCTATGAGGGCAAGAAACGTCAACGCAAAGACCGCCAGGCGGCGTAGGGGGCACGACAATGTCAGAGCACATGAAGCTTTACGAAGTGTTTATCCGCTCCCGCCGCGGCCTGGATCACAAGCACGTCGGTAGCCTGCACGCGGAAGATTCCGCCCAGGCGCTGGAGTACGCGCGTGACGTTTATACCCGGCGCAGCGAGGGCGTTAGCATCTGGGTGGTCAACTCCTCGGATATCGTCGCTTCCCAGGAAGGCGATTGTGAAAGCTTTTATGATCCCCTGGACGACAAACCGTATCGTCACGCAACGCATTACCAGTTGCCCGACGAAGTCAACAACATGTGAGGGGGCGACATGACCGCTACCAATTT
>CALGEF010000246.1 GCA_937881755.1 uncultured Acidobacteriota bacterium | reverse complement strand
GCATCGCCCGCATCCTCGGCGAAGCGCCGCCCCAGCCGCCGGCCCCGCCAGCGCCGCCCGCCGCGCCCGGCGACGGCCCCACCCCTGAAGAAATCACGGACGCGGTTAAGGCCCTTGTCGGCGACGAACCGCTGGTTTCGCCTCTGCCGCCGCTCCAGCGGTCCAAGGGTCCCCCGGAAGGCATCGAGCGCCGCCGCATGCCGCGCCCGGCGTCCGCCGCGCCGTCCGAGGAGGGGCTTTCGCCGCTGCCGCTCGCCGAAGGCGTCTTGGTCGACGACCTCGAGATCGTCCAGGTCGACCCACGCGACCTCGAGCGTGCCATCCAGGAGAACGGCGACCTGGATACCGCCGCGAACCGCAATCTCGGCGCCTGGGGGCCCTACGCCCTGCTCTGCGGCCTCGGCGTGGTGGGGTTCATCGCCGGTATCGAGCGCTTCCTCCCGGACACGGCCCGCCCGATGATGCGCGAGAGTGACGCATTCGCTGGTCCTGTGCTCGCTCTCGGCGGCGGTTTCCTGTTCCTGATCGCCAGCTATTACCTCTACCGCGCCCTCACCCGTCAGGACTGACAGGCGGTGACAGGCAGGGGCGCCCTTGCTAGGTAAGCTGCATGATTGCCAACACATATCCCACGCTGAACTTCGATCTCGGTGAAACCGCGGACATGATCCGCGAAACCGTGAAAAACTTTGCCCGTAACGAGATTGCGCCCCGCGCCGCCGAAATCGACCGGACGGACAGATTTCCGCGCGACCTGTTGCCGAAGATGGGCGAGCTCGGCCTGCTTGGCATCACGGTCGAAGAGGAATGGGGCGGCACGGGTCTCGGCTATCTCGAGCATGTTGTGGCGATGGAGGAAATCTCCCGCGCTTCTGCTTCGGTGGGCCTTTCCTACGGCGCCCACTCGAACCTCTGCGTCAACCAGCTGCGGCGCTGGGGCAATGACGACCAGAAGACCCGGTACCTGCCGAAACTCATCTCCGGCGAGCATCTCGGCGCGCTCGCCATGAGCGAGAGCGGGGCCGGTTCTGACGTCATCTCGATGAAATTGCGCGCCGACAGGAAAGGCGACCGTTACGTCCTGAATGGCACCAAGATGTGGATCACGAATGCTCCGGATGCGGACACTCTGGTCGTCTACGCCAAGACCGACATGGACGCCGGCTCGAAAGGCATCACCGCCTTCCTGATCGAGCGCGGCTTCAAGGGCTTCAAGGTCGCCCAGAAACTCGACAAGCTTGGCATGCGCGGCTCGGAAACCGGCGAACTGGTGTTCGACAATTGCGAAGTACCGGAAGAAAACATCATGGGCCCGGTGGGCGCCGGTGCGCGCATCCTGATGAGCGGCCTCGACTATGAGCGCTCCGTGCTCTCTGCCGGGCCGACCGGCATCATGCAGGCCTGCCTTGATGTCGTGATCCCCTACATCCACGACCGCAAGCAGTTCGGCCAGTCCATCGGCGAGTTCCAGCTCGTGCAGGGCAAGCTCGCGGACATGTACGTGCAGATGAATGCGGCGAAGGCCTATGTCTATGCCGTCGCAAAAGCCTGCGACCGCGGCGAGACCGCCCGCAAGGATGCCGCCGGCGCCATTCTGTATGCGGCAGAAACGGCCACGAGGCTGGCCCTCGACGCCATCCAGCTCCTGGGCGGCAACGGCTATATCAACGAGTACCCCACAGGCCGCCTCCTGCGCGACGCCAAGCTCTATGAAATCGGGGCAGGGACATCCGAAATCCGACGCTGGCTGATCGGCCGGGAACTGTTCAACGAAACGGCGTGAGGTAGCATGGCGGGCACCGCGATCTGCCGCGCTGCCCGATACCGCCAGTCTTGCGCTGCGTGAGAAGATGGGTTTCCGACACTTGGGAACCTGCGCAAAAGTCGGCTTCAGGCTCGGCCAGCGGCAGGATGTCGTTTGGTGGCAAGGCGCCCCGAGTTGGCATGAGAACATGCCTGAGGAAGTTGCCCCGTTCCCGAACCGGACCCGTCGGGCGTTACCTGAACCGCTCCGGCTGGCGCGCGATCAGCGCCTCCAGTTTCGGCATTCCGTCTACGAGCCCCTTCGTCAGCTGCCCCGTCACCACGCCGCCCAGAAACAGGGGCGCGCTGGCCTTGCCGCTCCAGCGCAGCTCGCAGCCGCCCTCGACCGGCACGATGCGGTAGTCTTCGACCGCTGCCGAGACGGGCAGGGTGGAGCGCTCGAACCGGAACGCCATACGCTTGCCCTCTTCCCAGGCGAAGAACGTCTCCTCGATCACTTGAGCGCCGACTTCCACTGTGCGCGTGGTGCCCGGCCCAAATGGCTTCGGACTCGTCCATGTCACTTTGGTGATCGGCAGCCACTCGGTCCAGGCCGGCCCGTCCAGCAGCGCATTCCACACGACCTGCGGCGGAAACGGGAACCGGTGCACCGCGCTCGCCTGCTTAGCCGTGGCGAGGTATTCTTCGCCAACCTGCTTGTGGGCTTTCGGTATCCTGGCCATGGCGTGCTCCTCCAGCTGCGTATTTCCGGAGGTGCCATCAATTTTCCAAACCGTCTACGGACAACCAGGTGTGACGCGGGTTCACCCTGCGTCAGCCCGTTTGCAGTATCATGCGGCTCACCTCGTCCGGCAGGCTCAGTGTCTGCGGGATCGCTGTCACCAGAGACCGCTCGTCGACAGGCCTTGAAACATACCCGTCAAAGCCCCTGGCAAGGAATTTCCCCCGGTCGCCATCTATCGGACCGGCCGTCCGTGCGATGACCGGCGTCAGGGGGGCGGCGCTGGCCGGTCGCGCAGGCCCTTGAACGCCTCGGCGCCAGGCCCCGGCATGCAGATGTCCGTCAGAACGATGTAGAACCTGTCTTTCGCCAGAACGACCAGCGCCCGGTGGCCTGTAAGCCCTGCGCGCGACCTGCTTATCGGTGCTGCAATGACCTTGTCCGCCCTTTCCAGGATGACCGGCGGCGCGCATTGGCGCACTCTTCTGCAATGTCGGTGATTTCATGTGACCAGGAGAGCGCGCCAGGCGGTGATGGAATAATCATGGTCTTCATGACCTTACTCAACGTGCTCAGGGCTGCGCTTATACTGCAAGAGGTTACAGTTCAGGCCGGGCAGCAGAGCTTCGGGATTTCGCTGGACTCCAGCGCCGCCCTGGCGGCCACATAGCCTGCCTCGACAGCCGCGTCGTAAGCGGACCAGTTGCGCAGTTCGATACCCGGCAACTCCGGCAGGATCATCACATCGGTCATGTCCCGGCCATAGGCCGGATCATTGCGCACCGTTGCTGCCCGCATCAGCAGGCCCGCAATAGGTGGCGGGGATGAAAACCCGTTCCGGGCGACCCACTGCCAGAAGTTCAGGGGGCGGACAAACTCCTCCCTGTTGAGGCCTTCGGGTTGCCCTGATACATCCGATCCGATCACGAAGCCCTGGTGAAGCTCCCGCATGATCTCGACGGGGAAATTGTTGAGTACTGCGCCGTCTACCAGAATGTTCTCGCCGTCGACTACCGGTGGCAGGATGCCGGGCAATGAGATTGTCGCGCGCAGCGCTGTGCGAAGATGGCCGCTGCGGTGCACATGCACCCGCCCGGACGTCAGGTTTGTCGACAGCGCGTAGAACGGTATCTTCAGGTCGCCGATTTCGGTCTCGCCGAAATGCTCCTCGAGCCGCGCGTTGACGCGCTTGCCCCTCACCATGCCGACGACCGGCAGGGTATAGTCGCCCAGCGGATTGGACTCCACGAACGCCTTGCGGATGCGCCAGTCGATCTCGGTATCGCTCCAGCCCATGGCCACGCAGGCTGCGATCACTGCGCCCATCGAGGCGCCGCCTGCAAAGTCGATTGGTATGCCCGCTTCACGGATCGCCCGGACGGCCCCGATATGGCTGTAGGCGCGCGCGCCGCCGCCCGAAAGCACGATACCGACCGACCGGCCCGTCATCACACGGGCAAGGCGCAGCGCATCGGACTGGCTGTCGCCGTACCAGTGGAACAGGCGGTTTGCACCCGCTGCGTCCAGCCATTCCTGCGGCCGTGCAGCCCGGCGCTCCGTACCCGGATGGATCAGCAGAACGTCGACAAGTTTGAGCCGCTGCGCCGGCGAGCTGTCTTCCGGCATCAGCGGCACGGAGGGCCGTGCATCCCCCCGCGCCAGTACCCAGATCCGGTCCGCCTGACGCATCGCGAGCCGGAACCAGGACGTATCGCCAATCGGCGTGACCAGGATCACCGTGTCGTTCTTCTGCTCTAGCTCATCGAAGAAGGCCGCTGGCTTCCCGTCGCCCTTTGTCTCGTCAATGATGGCGACCTTCTGCCCAAACTTCATCAGCGCCTCGCGCAGCGCCCGGGCCCGCATGCGCAGGTCGATCGTCGGCGAGGTTGCAACCAGCGTGTAGACCTTCGGCACTGTCGCAACATTGCGCTGCCCGGTCCGGCCGAGGCGGCGCAGGATGATCCGGATCATGCCCTCCAGCAGTGCCGGCTCCGCCTTGACCAGCCGGTTCCAGCCGGTCCGCGACAGGGCCACGACTTCGGAATCGCGCAGCGCGTAGACCGAGCCCGTATGCGGCTTGTCTTCCGGTATGCCATCGCCGTTGAGGTCCACGCCGCCGAGGAAGAGCGCCATCTCCCCGACCGGCTCACCTGGCCGGATATGGCCTATGAATTCGTTACCGGGCCCAAAGGCGCCCAGTGTTCCCGAAACGACAAAAAAGATCGAATCGGCCAGCTCCCCGGCGAGGAAAAGGGGCTGGCCTGCCGGCAGCGAAAACCATCGTGCTTCCCTGCCCGCCGAACGCATCGCGCGCTGCGATACATCCTTCAGCAGGGGAATCACTTTCAGATCAGGATTAGGAGGGATCTGCATGACCCGTTTCTTGCTCGCTCTGACTGGTGTTTGAAAGCCGTCCATGCTTCCAGTTTAACATAAATGCGTTACCGAACCGGTGACAGCCCGGTGAGTGGGGGTTAATCCTCGGCGCAAGTGTTAAGGAAGATAGCATGCCTGTTCTGAAATCGGCGCTGGATGTGTCCGGGGCGAAGTTCGCCGCCAACCGGAAGGCCATGCACGCCCTGCTCGAGGACCTGCAGGCCAGGACCGCCCAAGCCGCCCTGGGCGGCCCTGAAGACTCCCGCCGCCGCCACACCGAACGCGGCAAGCTGCTGCCCCGTGAGCGGGTCGAGCGCCTGATCGACCCCGGCAGTGCCTTTCTCGAGATCGGCGCCCTGGCCGCCAACGGTATGTATGACGGTGAAGCGCCGGGCGCGGGCCTGATCACGGGTGTCGGGCGCGTTGAAGGCCGGGAATGCCTGATTGTCTGCAATGACGCGACCGTCAAAGGCGGCGCCTATTTCCCTGTCACCGTGAAGAAACACCTGCGCGCGCAGGAAGTGGCGATGGAAAACCATCTGCCTTGCATCTACCTCGTCGATAGCGGGGGC
>CALGEF010000245.1 GCA_937881755.1 uncultured Acidobacteriota bacterium | reverse complement strand
ACCCGATTCCATGAACAGAACGCGGCTGGCGATATCGGCGGCAAAGCCCATTTCATGGGTAACAAGCACCATGGTCATACCCTTCTCAGCTAGGCCACGGATCACTAATAGCACTTCGCCTACAAGTTCTGGATCAAGCGCAGATGTCACTTCATCTAGCAGCAGCATGGCGGGACGCATGGCCAGCGCGCGGGCAATCGCCACCCTTTGTTTTTGGCCCCCCGACAGATGTGACGGATATGCGTCGCGCTTATCGGCGAGGCCAACTTGTTCCAGTAGGTCCAGCGCATAAGCCTCCGCCGTGGCGCGGTCTTCCTTGTTAACCACAATCGGACCACGGGTCACGTTGTCGAGCACGCTCAGATGCGGAAACAGGTTGAAATGTTGAAAGACCATCCCAACGTTCCGGCGCAATTCGCCCGCGCCAATCTGCTCGCCGCGCCCAGCAAAGCGATGACCTACAAGCCGGTTGCGGAACACGATAGTGCCGCCGGTCGGCATCTCCAGCATGTTCATGCAGCGTATCAGCGTCGATTTTCCCGAGCCCGATGGGCCGATGATCCCCAGAACCTCGCCGGGTTGCACCGACAGGTTGATGTCGTGGAGCACTTCTAGTTTGCCAAAGGCTTTCGTCAGCCCTTGCAGTTCCATCACTGGCGTTTCAGGTGTCATTATGGCGTCCTCAATCGCTGCGCCGCATTCGGCGTTCGAAATGGTCCGCAATCTGCGTCAGCGGAAATAGCAGGGCGAAATAAAGCAGAGCAGTGAGCGTGTAGGCCTCCAGCGGACGGTAGGTCGCGCTGTTCACCATCGCCGTCATGTAAGTTAGTTCCGCCACCGAAATGGCATAGAGCAAAGACGTGTTCTTGACCTGAATGACCGACTGATTGATGAAAGCGGGCAGCATCTTCTTAATTGCCTGCGGCACGATGATGTTCACCATCGTCTGAACCTGCGACATACCAACTGCCTGTGCAGCTTCGGTCTGGCCTTTGTCGATAGCCAGAATGCCACCCCTGAAAATCTCAGCGTAGAACGACCCAACATAAAGCGACAGCACCATCAGCCCTGCCGTTGTATTTGAGATAGTAAAGCCCAACAGCATCGGTAAGGCATAGTAGGCCCATAGGATTTGCACCAAAAGCGGCGTGCACCGAAATAACTCCTGATAGGACCGTGCCGCTAGCCGCAAGATCGCAAAACGTGACAACCGGGCGAAGCAAGCCATCAGACCAACAACAATTCCAATCAGAATTGATCCTACAGTGTAGAGAAACGTCTTCCAGACCCCCATTAGAAACAGGTCGAAAGACATAAGGACGGTGTAGAAATCCCAGTTATACATCTTCGAAACCTTGTGCGCAGGGGCAGAGAGAATTGGGCCGGAGATTACATCCGGCCCAACTAGGATCAGCCGTTGAAATCAAAGCCGGGCGGCAGGTCGTCTAGCGTCACGCCGAAGGGCGACAAGCCGTTGACGATCCAAGTCTGGTTATTGCCCATACGGCGGTTGAAGTTCGCCCACGCCGACACGAAATCCTTGAATACATCGTCTGCGGCGTGGTTCATTCCGATCACCGATGGCGAAGACAGACGCGGTTCGGGAACGTAGACATTACCAATGGCGGCATTGCGGGTGCGCATGACCATGCCGTTAAGTACGGTGTTAATGATTGCATCAGCGCGTCCCGTGGCGACTGCGATCACAGCTTCGTCGCGAGTGGCAAAGCGCAAAACATTCGCATCAGGCAGGTACTGACGAGCAATGTTATCCTGGGCCGATCCGGTATCGACGGCAATAGTCACATCTGGATTGTTGAGATCAGCCCAAGTGGCATTCGCCAGTTCTTCCTTCGGAGAGATGATCACGAAACTGTTGTAATAGGTCGGCTCCGAGAATGATACCGACAAGGCCCGTGTTGGCAGCGCCGTCAGGGCGAAAGCCACATCAACACGACCGGATTGTACGTCGAGAATAGAGTTTGCCCAACTTGACTCTACCATCTCAAGCTCGACGCCCAGCACGCTTGCCATGTCGGCCGCCATCTCGACCACGAATCCGGACCAATCTCCAGTGCGCACGTCGCGCACGAAATAGGGCGCCTCGGTTGGAATGCCCGCAACGCGCAAAACGCCGCGTTCGCGGATTTCATCCACCGTGC
>CALGEF010000244.1 GCA_937881755.1 uncultured Acidobacteriota bacterium | reverse complement strand
GGTCGTAACCCCCCATCAGATTCCGCAATGGTACGATGCAACAGGGAATGCGGCGCGTGCGTTTGGAGCAAAATGGTTCGATGAAAAGCGGTCTTGCATCCTGATCGTTCCGAGCGTTGTTGCGCGCATCGAAAACAATGTTCTGATCAATCCGCGTCACTCGGATTTCAAAGCCATTACAGCGAGCCTTGAACAACCTGTGACTTGGGACAATCGACTATTCTCTCCGTGAGTCGCCAGCTGAGCGGAATACTAGAATTCTCAATACCGAACCGCCCTCCCGAAGCCGACCAGGTTTTCGGCTCGCCCAGATAAAGAAGTCTAAGTGCAATACCCGTCATTCGCCCCATCGTCAGCGATCTCTACATGTGGGCTCCCACCTTAAGAATCCGGGACCGGCAGGGTCGATCCAATCGTGCCGTCGGGCGACCCCGCCGACGCCAGGCCGGCCTTCTCGCCGAAGACGGTCTTCGCGCTTCTCGACGCGAATGTCAGCGCCAGGCAGAAGATGCCATTCCGCTCCAGCGTCCTCGTCCCCCCGGCGCTTCATCTGAACGCAAGGCGAACGCGCGGTGCCAGAGCGGGGGGGGGGCATCACCTTGGTGTCGAGTGCGTCGGCGTTGGCTATCCAGCGATAGGCCGCACCAGACCAGCGGGCGGATTACCCCGGCATAGAGGGATCATGGGCGCCGGCCCCAGACGTTCAGTTAGGGCGCGCCGAAGATGCGTTCGGTCAGCTCGTCGATTCCGATCCAGTCTCCCGCCCCAACGATCAGCGCATCGACCGGTTGGCCGTCCGGAGACGGGTGTTCAGATGAAGCGGCCATGGCGTTGTCTTTGTTCAGGCGGGCCAATCATCTCAGTAAAGCGCAATCACAAACATCGATAAAGCCTGCCGGGACAAATAGGGCCTGCCGGAACGCCCGGCGGTTCCGCCGCGGCCGGCGGGAATGAGCGGAATCCTCGGCCGGCGTCCGGGCTGTGTGCCAAACGGCTTGACCGGTTGCTCTCAATGGCGAGGAATGGCCGACAGACGGCGACATAAAAAATGCGCTGGGGGAGGATTGAGCATCGCGGGTCAAGCGCCGAACGACGACGCGGCGAAAACCGGCGCGTGGGGTCTTCTCGTCCTGCTGACGATCATCAACGTGCTGAACTTTGTTGATCGACAACTGCTGCCGAGCTTCGCAAACTTCATCAAGCCGGACCTCGGCCTCACCGACACGCAGTTCGGCCTGCTCACCGGCCTGTTCTTCATTGTGTTCTACGCGGTCGCCGGCCTGTTCATGGGCGTGCTGGCCGACACGACGCACCGTGGCCGTTTGATCGCCGGTGCGATCGCTGTCTGGAGCCTGCTCACGGCGGCCTCTGGCCTGGCGAAGAATTTCGTCTCGATGGCGATCCCGCGCGGTTTGATCGGCGTCGGCGAATCAGCCCTCACTCCGACGGCGATGAGCCTGCTCGCAGACCGGTTCAAGCCCAGCCAGCTCGGACTCGCGGCGGGTATCTATTATCTGGGCGTGCCGGTCGGCGCAGGCGCAAGCCTGCTCATCGCAGGCTATCTCGGCCCGGCGATCGGCTGGCGCAATTGCTTCTTTCTCCTCGGCATCGGAGGGCTGGCGTTCGCCGCCTTGATGCTGTTCGTGCGCGACCCACGACCTGTGCGTCAAAAGCATGAAAAGGGGCCGAGCTTTGCCTCGCAACTGGCCGCGCTCGGCGGCGCACTGGCGCGCTCTCCGGCGCTGGTGGCGATCATGGTCGGCGGCGTCTCGCTACACCTGGCGGTCGGCGCCGCCAGTTTCGACCAGCTCTGGTTTGTCGCCGAGCGCGGCTTCGAGCGCGCCGAAATCGCCCAGATCACGGGCTATATCACTGTGGTGGGCGGCGTCGCCGGAAACCTGTTTGGCGGCTTCGTCGGTGACTGGTGGCAGAAGCGGTTCAAGTCCGGCCGGCCGATGCTGTTGTTCTGGATGATGCTGGTGCTGACCCCGCTCCTGATCGCCTACCGGATCGTGCCGCCGGAGTCCCCGCTGTTCTTTCTGGGCGTCGGCGTCGGCATCTTCTCCCTGGCGGCTTTCTACGGTCCGACCTTCGCCTGCGTGCAGGAACTCGCGCCCGGCAAGGCGCGCGCCACGGTGACGGCGTTCTATATCCTCTGCCTCAATGTCGTCGGCGTCGGCGTCGGCATCACGGGTATGGGCATCGTGACCGACATCCTGCGCGCGCAGGGCGCCGCTCAGCCCTATTCCCTCGGCCTGTTGATCTTCACGATCCTCTCCGCCCTCGCGCTGCCGGCCTTCTTCCTCGCCGGCCGCTGGTTCAAACGCGACCGCGACCGGCTACCTGCCTAACGAACGGCGAGCGTGCTCAAAGACTGACGTTCAATCCAAATCGGGCTGCGCGGTGCGATATCGCCGAAGCCTGACAGAGTCTGAATTCTCGTAACAGGCATCGGCACCGCTCGCCCCCCCCCCGATCGGCCAGAGTTCTCAGGCGACAGGTCCTTCAGGAAATCCACCTGAAAACCAACCCAAAGTCGCGACCACCTTCACCCGGACACGTCATACCAGAAATGGGTTGCGGTACAGGCGCGGACAGGCTGAAGTCGGCAATCATTGTGATGAATTGTCTGGGTTTTGTGATGATGGACGCGGTATTCAGAGTTTTGAGTAAACTTGCCTTGGGTTTCAGCCTTGCGATCGCGACCCTTTCGTGGGGCAGCGCATCGGCCCAGGGGATGCTTCCAGGAACGTACGATCCGTCAATCCCGACCCTGGAGGCCGTAGCCGGTCACAAGCCAGGCGAGAAAATTTCATCGCCGGTTCAGATCGTGGACTATCTGAAAGCCCTGGAAGCCGCCGACCCGGCCCGTGTCCGTGTTGTTGAGTATGCACGCTCATGGCAGGACCGCCCCCTTGTCTATGCTGTCATCGCAAGGCCGGAAACGATCCGCCGGCTTGACGGCGTAAAGGCCGACCTTGCGCGCCTCGCAAGCGGCGCGGTTATGCCTGCAGCTGAGCGCGACGCACTGATCGTGCGCACGCCTGCCGTGGCCTGGCTCGGATTCGGCGTGCATGGTGACGAAATCACGCCGGCAGACAGTGGTTTGGCGCTCGCATATCATCTGCTCGCCGCGCAGGACGACGACCTGGTGGACGCCATTCTGACCGAAACAATCGTTATCATTGATCCTGACCAGAACCCGGACGGTCGCGCGCGCTTCCTGAGCAGTTTCAACGAAGCTCTCGGTCTCGAACCACAGGCGGACCGGTACGCTGCCGAACACGATCAGCCCTGGCCAGGCGGCCGGTTTAATCACTACCTGGTGGACATGAACCGTGACTGGTTTGCGCTGACCCAGCCAGAAACACGCGGCCGGATTGCCGCCCTGCAGGAATGGCATCCGGTTGTCTTCGTTGATTCTCATGAAATGAGCGGAGACGAGACGTATTTCTTTCCCCCGGCTGCTGAGCCCTACAATCCGTTGATTACTCAGGCCCAGCGCCAGGCGCATGATCTGTTTGGCCGCAATCGCGGTGCGTGGTTCGACCGGTTCGGGATTGCATACTTTACGCGTGAAATCTTCGACGCTTTCTATCCGGGCTACGGAGACATGTGGCCAACTCTCAACGGAGCGATTGCAAAGACGTTCGAACAGGGGTCGCCGCGCGGTCTTGTCTATCTTCGCCGCAATGGCGACCGGCTGACCTTCCGGGAAGGTGTTTTCAACAATTTCATCGCTGCGCTGGCAACTCTCGATACCCTTCAGAGTGAGCGTTCCAAACTTCTGTTGGACTTTGTAACGTTCCGCCGCAGCGCCGTTGAGGAGGGCGAACGCGCCCGCGAACGCTACTACGTCATCGATGAAGCCATCCGGCCAGGACAGGCCGCACGTCTCGCTGGCCTGCTTGCCGAGCAGGGTATTCGCGTAGCGCGCCTTCCCGAAGGCGCCCGGGCGTGTGAGCGGACATATCCCGGAGGCGCGCTTGTGATCGACAGGGCCCAGCCTGCAGGCCGGCTTGCGGCAGCGCTTCTGGAGCCGAATACGCCGCTTCCGGCTGACTTTATCGAGAAGCAGGAACAGAGGCGCAAGGCCGGCCTCGCTCACGAACTCTACGATGTCACGGCCTGGGCTCTCCCGTTGATGGAAGATATCGAACTTTCCCGCTGCCGGACCGCAGACCTTGCAGGCGCGCAGCAAGTCGGGAAAGATACCCCGCTACCGTCCCGCGCGGATCTCGGGTCCGGATTTGGCTATGCTGTTGCCTGGACCGATGCGATCCAGGCGAAACTTGTCTTCGCTGCCCTGAGAGAAGGGCTTGTTGCCTCTTCAACTGACAAGGCTTTTACGGTCAGGGGCCGCACATTTGGCAAGGGCACGACGATCTTCCCGGCCGCAGCTAATCCGGCAGACCTGGCGGAGAGACTGTCCAGACTCGCGGCTGTCAATGGCGGGGAGGTTGTAACCCTTGACACAAGCTGGGTGGAAGCGGGCCCCAACTTCGGCAGCGCCTCGTTTGCACGCCTCAAGCTGCCCTCAATTGCGCTTGCCTGGGACGAGGGCACCACCCCGACATCAGCAGGCGCATCCCGGTGGGTCATCGAACAGAAGTTTGGCGTCGCAGCAACGCCCATCAGGGTGCGCACGCTGGGCTCCGCAGATCTGGACGCCTATGACGTACTGGTCTTGCCAGAGACGACTGACGCCTTCGCAAGCCAGCTTGGCACATCGGGGATCAGGGGTTTGCAATCCTTCGTGGCACAAGGCGGTGTCCTCGTCGCGCTGGGGACAGCAACCGGCGCGCTCGCCGCCGAAGACGTTGGGCTGCTGTCC
>CALGEF010000243.1 GCA_937881755.1 uncultured Acidobacteriota bacterium | reverse complement strand
CGGCGGTCTGCTCGGCCCAGCCGACGAACCAGCCGATATCCATCTCGCCTTCGATGCTTTTCCAGCCGGTCTTCCCATAGAGAGTCCAGCCGTCGCCGCGGGCCAGCTCCATCACCGGGATCGCCGCCGCGTAGGTCTCCGCCGAGAGCGGCAGCGTCCGGCGCACGAGGCGCGACAGGAAGGCGGCCTGCTCCGCGGCCGAGATTGCGAGCGGCCCCTCGAGCCAGTAGCGCGAGATCAGCTCCGGGCCACCGATAGCGGCATTGCCGTAGTCGAAGGCCTCGAACGCGGCCGTCAGCTTTTCCGCGCCGACCCTCGGCACGACGATCTGGTAGACCCACACCGCCGAGCGCTGGAACGCCGTCGCAAAATCCTGGTCCTCGTTCCAGCTGTCGAGGAAGCGTTTCTGCCCATCCCAGGTGAAGCGCTCGCCGGGGTCTGTAACCGCGCCCGTCTCGTAGGCGAGCAGGGTGTGCGGAATCTTCGCGGTCGAAGCCGGCGTGAAGCGCTCATGGATGCGCGCCCCGCCACTGGACCAGACGCGCCCGTCCTCCAGCCGCAGGATAACGAGGGCAGATTTCGACGGATCAACGCCCTCCGCCCGCAGCGCGCCTTCCATCAGTGCCGTCCCGGCGACCGGCGCTGGCCCTTCGAGCTGTGTGGCGCACCCTACCAGGGCCCAGACCACCAGAAGCGGCCCTGTCAGCAACCTGCGCCAGAGGCCTGCCATCCGACCAGCCTCAGAAAGGGATCTCGTCGTCGAGGTCCTGGTTGAAGCTTTCCTTCGGCCCGCTCATCGTGCGGCTCGCCCCGCCGCCGCCGCCCGAATACCCCATATCGCGGCCACCGCCGCCGCTGCTCGCGCCGCCGCCTTCGCCGCGCCCGTCGAGCATCACGAGGGTCGCGTCAAAGCCCTGCAGCACGATCTCGGTCGTGTAGCGGTCATTGCCGTCCTTGTCCTGCCACTTGCGGGTCTGCAGCTTGCCTTCGATGTAAACCTTAGAGCCCTTCTTGAGGTAGCTCTGGGCGACCTTGATCAGGCCTTCCGAAAAGATCGACACGGCGTGCCACTCGGTCTTTTCCTTTTTCTCGCCCGTCGCCTTGTCGCGCCAGTTCTCGGACGTTGCGATCCGCAGATTGCACACCTGCCCGCCGTTCTGGAACTGCTTCACTTCCGGGTCCGCGCCCAGATTGCCTACCAGGATTACCTTGTTCACTGAGCCCGCCATGAGGACCTCCGTTGTGTCTGTTTCGCTATCGATTCGAACTCTAATACGCTCCGGTCGCCGGATTGTCGCCTCGCAGGCGAAGAATTCCACCGGCGCTTTCAGCTGCGGCTAAAAGCAGCTGAACCCACTGTTCACATTTTGTTCTTGTCGTCAATCCGGACTCGCGGCACAGATCAGAAAGAGCGGTTTCGCCAATGTCTGTTGTGAAGAAATGCGTCCATGCCGGCCACCTTCTTCCTTATTGTTTCCGCTGCCATGCCTGGCTTGGCCGCCGCCTGGGTCGTGATCATATCCAGCGCCTTGCTGAACAAGCTGAAGGTTGAATCTTTTTTCTTCGGCAACAAAACGCTTAAAGACCCCCTATAATCCAACTCCGACCACTTTCCTCCCGAGCGAGCCCGTATCCCCATGGCAGAATCCCCCTTCATCCGCGTGCGCGGAGCCAAGGAACACAACCTCAAGAACATCGACGTGGACATCCCGCGCGGTGAGCTTGTGGTGATGACGGGCCTTTCGGGCTCCGGCAAATCCTCGCTGGCATTCGACACGATCTATGCCGAGGGACAGCGCCGCTATGTCGAGTCGCTGTCGGCCTATGCGCGCCAGTTCCTCGAACTGATGCAGAAACCGGACGTGGAGAGCATCGAAGGCCTCTCGCCCGCCATCTCGATTGAGCAGAAGACGACCAGCCGCAACCCGCGCTCCACCGTCGGCACCGTCACCGAGATCTACGACTACATGCGCCTCCTCTGGGCCCGCGTCGGCGTGCCCTATTCGCCGGCAACCGGCCTGCCCATCGAGAGCCAGACCGTCAGCCAGATGGTTGACCGCACGATGGAGCTGCCGGACGGCACACGCCTCTTCCTGCTCGCCCCGATCGTCCGCGGCCGGAAAGGGGAGTACCGCAAGGAATTCGCCGAACTGCTGAAGAACGGCTTCCAGCGCGTCAAAGTCAACGGCACCTTCCACGAACTGGAAGACCCGCCAAAGCTCGACAAGAAATTCAAGCACGACATTGATGTGGTCGTCGATCGGATCATCGTGCGCGAAGGCATGCAGCAGCGCCTCGCCGAAAGCTTCGAGACGGCTCTCGGCCTTGCCCAAGGCATCGCCATCGCCGAGTATGCCGATCTCGAGCCCGGCGAGACCGAAGCCAGGCGCATCAATTTCAGTGCCAACTTTGCCTGTCCGGTCTCCGGCTTCTCGATACCGGAAATCGAGCCGCGCCTGTTCTCCTTCAACAACCCCTTCGGCGCGTGCCCCTCGTGCGACGGACTCGGCGAGCAGCTGAAGATCGACGCGGCTATGATTGTTCCGGACAAGGATCTTGGCCTCCTTGACGGCGCCATCGCGCCCTGGGCCAAATCCACCTCGCCTTACCAGACACAGACCCTTCAAGCCCTCGCCGCGCATTACCGCTTCGACCTGACCAAGCCTTGGAACAAGCTGCCCGAGAATATCCAGGATATCATCCTCCACGGCACCGGCGATGAGGAAATCCAGTTCCTCTATGATGACGGCATGCGCACCTACAAGACGAAGAAAACCTTCGAAGGCGTGATCCCGAACCTCGACCGGCGCTACCGCGAAACGGACTCGGCCTGGGTGCGCGAGGAGATTGCGCGCTTCCAGTCCGCCGCGCCTTGCCCGGCCTGCGGCGGCAAGCGCCTGAAGCCGCAATCCCTCGCGGTGAAGATTGCGGGCCTCGACATTTCGCAGGCCGGCGAATTCTCCATCCGAAAGGCGGGGGACTGGTTCGGCGGCGTGGCCAAGACGCTGACCAAACAGCAGAAGGAAATCGCCGCGCGTATCCTGAAGGAGATCAACGACCGGCTGAACTTCCTCAATGATGTCGGCCTCGACTATCTCTCGCTCGGCCGCGCCTCCGGCACCTTGTCCGGCGGCGAAAGCCAGCGCATCCGGCTTGCCTCGCAGATCGGCTCCGGCCTCACCGGCGTGCTCTATGTGCTCGACGAGCCCTCCATCGGCCTTCACCAGCGCGACAACGAACGTCTGCTGGTGACGCTCCGCCGGCTGAGGGATCTGGGCAACTCCGTGATCGTGGTCGAACACGATGAAGATGCGATCCTGACCGCCGACCATGTCATCGACATGGGTCCGGCCGCCGGCGTCCACGGCGGCCAGGTCATCGCGGAAGGCACGCCCGCCGAAGTGATGGCCAATCCGAGAAGCCTGACGGCCGACTATCTCAACGGCACGCGCGAGATCGCGATTCCCAAGCGCCGGCCGGTCACCAAAGGCTCGCGCAGCCTCGTCGTGAAGGGCGCGACCGGAAACAACCTGAAGAAAGTCACCGCCTCGATCCCGCTCGGCACGTTCACCTGCGTCACCGGCGTTTCCGGCGGCGGCAAGTCCACGCTGATCATCGAGACGCTGTACAAGGCGCTCGCCCGCAAGCTCAACGGCTCCTCGGATTCGCCCGCACCCTATGCCAGCCTCGAAGGCCTGCAGCATCTCGACAAGGTCATCGACATCGACCAATCGCCCATCGGCCGCACGCCGCGCTCCAACCCCGCCACCTATACCGGCGCCTTCGGCCCGATCCGCGACTGGTATGCCGGCCTGCCGGAAGCAAAGGCCCGCGGCTATGCGCCGGGCCGGTTCAGTTTCAACGTCAAGGGCGGGCGCTGCGAAGCCTGCCAGGGCGACGGCGTTATCAAGATCGAAATGCACTTCCTGCCGGACGTGTACGTTACCTGTGAGACCTGCAAGGGAAAGCGCTATAACCGCGAGACGCTGGACGTACACTTCAAGGGGAAGTCGATTGCCGACGTGCTCGACATGACGGTCGAGGACGGCGCAAAGTTCTTCGCAGCGGTTCCGGCGATTGCCTCGAAGCTCGATACGCTGAACCAGGTTGGCCTCGGTTATGTGAAGGTCGGCCAGCAGGCGACGACGCTCTCGGGCGGTGAAGCCCAGCGCGTGAAACTCGCGAAGGAACTCTCGAAACGGGCAACAGGCCGTACACTGTATATCCTGGATGAGCCGACCACCGGCCTGCACTTCGAGGACGTGAAGAAACTGCTCGAGGTCCTCCACGAACTGGTCGATGCGGGCAACACGATTGTCGTAATTGAGCATAACCTAGACGTGGTGAAGACCGCCGACTGGGTGCTCGACCTTGGCCCTGAAGGCGGCGATGGTGGCGGGATGCTGATCGCGGCCGGCACGCCGGAAGACATCGCGGCCAGCCCGGAAAGCCATACCGGCCGCTTCCTCGCCGAAACCTTCCGCCGCCAGGACGAACGCCGCGCCCAGCGCAACAAGCGCGAGAAGGCAGCGGCGAAAACTGTGAGGGATGCGCCTGCCGCAAAGGCAAAGCCCGCGAAGAAGTCAAAGGCCGGCGCAGGTGCGAAGTAAACCGGCCGTCAAGAAGAAGAACCGCTCACGCTGAACGAAGTCGAAGGTTGCGCCGCTGGAGACGACGGCTCGGCTTGGCCTGTCCTTTGACTTCGCTCAGGACGTGTCAGGTGGCTTGGCCAGCCATTCAGGTCACGCCTACCCGAACGTATCGGTTATCGCTGTGCCGCCCTGGTAAGCCTCCTGGCGCACTATCCAGGCCGCCGGCCCGCCGAGAGCGTGGGCGAAGGCGCCGAAAACCATCAGCACGAGCAGCATGACGAAGGCCATCGGGGCCCAGAAGGCAGGCTGCGCCATACCGGAGAGCACGGCGTTCGCCGTCTCATCTCCCGCGCTGGATCCGATGGCGGGCGCGACGAGCACGAAGGCGAGGAAGAACAAGACGGCGTAAAGCACTACTGAGACCAGGGTGAACACCGCGAAGAGCACGAAATAGCTGCCTGCCAGTGACCAGCCATGGCCCCTCGTCAGGTTCCAGCTTTCGAAAAAACGGATCTGCCGGTCACGGATGGTCAGCGGCGCGGCCGGCGAGAGGCGCGCGAACAGGTAAAGCGCCGCAACCAGCCCGATGAGGAAAATTCCTCCGCCCAGCAGCGCGCCCGCTGCGGCGCCGACCGCAAGACCCACAATCACGCCGGGGATGACCGCGCCGAGCACCAGCGCAAGATAGCCCGCGATCAGCAGCGCAAACCAGATCAGTCCGACGACCGCAAGGCGGCCTTCATCGGCGCCGAGCTTCAGGCTGAAGCCTTCGGCGCGCAGGTATCGCCGCTGGCTGGCTGCCTCGAAGAGGACCCAGAGCGCGAGGCTGAACGGCAGCAAAATCAACGCGCCGATATTGGCCCGGAACGACCGGGCTGACAGCTCGTCCGCGTAGGGCGTTATATCGCCGTCATTCCCGGCGATGGCGCGCAGGTACAGTTCGTAGACCGGGGCCTGCGTCCAGACGCCGACGCCCTGCAGAACGAGGGTCAGGACTGCGTAGACCAACACGAACCGCAGCAGGAATCCGCGCGGACCCTGCGAGTGCAGAAAGTGCGTCGTTGCACCTTTCAGGCTGATGCTGTCTCCGGTCATGCGCCAGTCACCTGTCTCTCAGTTGAACGCTTCGAGCTGGTTTTCTTCTTCGATCCCGCCGCGCGGATCATGGCGTACGGCGAAGGCGGCGGGTCCGCCCACGGCATGCTGCAGCACGCCCTGCACGAACAGGACGACGAAGACACAAGCCCCCACCGGCATCAGGAAACCGGGCGAAAAGATCAGGCCGCGCACATCGGCCCCTTGATCGAGTGCGCCGACGAGGTTCATTGAGGCGGGCATGATGATCATCTGCGCGATGCTGGTGATCACCTGGCCGAGAATGCTGCCCGCGACAGCGAGGATGACATATGCCCCGAGGATCGGCCAGAACCGGCCGCGCGAGACATTCCAGGCATCAAGGAAACGGATCTTCCTTTCACGGACGGTCAGGCCGAAACAGGGCGCCAGCCGCGTCGCGAGGAAAACGTAAACGGGAAAGATCAGCAGCATCAGCCCCATGGCGGCGAACATCGGGCCGAGGATGCGCTCGCCGGCTTCGGCGTCCGTCATCCCCTCAGCGCCCGCGAACACAGCCGCCATCGCCGACCACATGATCAGCAGAACCGGCAGGGCGATCAGCGCAAATCCGATCAGCCCCCAGAGCAGGCCGACAACCATCATCCGCGCCTCGTCCGCCCCGAAGCCGAGCGAGAAAGCTTCCCCCCGTATATAGCGGCGCTGCGAAGCGGTCTCGAACATCGCCCAGATCATCCAGCTGGCCAGCCCGCTCAGCGCCATCCAGGGCATCAGTCCGGCGAGGCCGCCGAAGAGCGCATCGAAACCCGCCTCCGGATTGTTACTGCCATCAGCCGCCTCCAGCGCCGCGATCCAGGCGACAAAGTCGTCTGCAGCCAGCAAGGCTGCCGCGCCGAAAACAGACATGAATACAAGCGCGTAGGCGAGGCCGAATATCCACGGGAATGACGCAACATGCGGCGCCGTGAAAGGCCAGCTGAGTGCGCGCTCGAAGGTGAAACCCCGGATCATGCAGCGCTCCTCCGCATCCTGCGGCGCAGCCTAGCCGCGTTCGGGCGGGTCGGTCAACCGGAGACGGAGGCCTGGGCGACCGCTTCGGGCCGCATGCGCCGGTAGGCGGCAGCGGCCATGCCATGCCCCGCGAGCAGGAAGGGTACAAAAAGCAGGATTCCGGCGGCGCCTTCGAGGGCGTAGCCGAGCGCCGTATCCGGAACCACCGCCTGAAGCGCCGCGTTCGCGGCAAGCCCGGCTGCAAAGGGCGCGACATGTGTGGCAAGCGCCGCGGCGGCGAGCGGTTTCAGGTGGGCTTTGGTCCAGGGGAAGGTCTGGAAGACGTGGGCCTTGCCCCGGTCGATGGTCGCCGCGCCGCAGAGCGTCAGGCGCAGGGCGAAATAGGCGAGGACTGCAAATCCCGCGGCGGCGACGAGAAGGTAGACGAAGCCGTACGGCGTCGGCAGCATTTCGATGAAGGCCTGCTGGACTAGTTCCGGGGCTGCGTCGGCGCCGAGCTGGTACTTGCCCTGCGCCTCGATCAGGATGCCTGGAAGGATCAGCAGAAAGAACCCGATGAAGAAACCGAAGAAAAGAAAGGCCAGATAGACCGCGAGATTGGCATGCGAGAGTGCGAGGAATCCGCCCGCGCGCGGGCCGATCAGGCTGCTGTAGAGGCCGCGGGAGAGCTGGATGCCGGCGCCGAAGGTGGCGATCGCCATGGCGAGCGGCGCGGCGAGGTTGCCGTCCAGCCGGAGGCTGGCGCTGTACAGGCCGCCGGCGAGCGCGAACAGGCAGAGCCAGCGCAGGTTGGGGCCCAGCGCGGCGAGGCCTTGCTGCCAGCCTTCCTTCACGAGGTTGCGTGCCGAGATCTTCGCGGTCATGTGGCCGAGCAGTAAAACGCGCGGGCGCCGGGGGCAAACGCCATCTTGACGCGCCCGGCCCGGCGGCCCCATGTCCCGGCCATGACCCTGAAACCCATTCATGTGATCGGCGGCGGCATGGCCGGCTCCGAAGCCAGCTGGCAGATCGCAGAGGCCGGCGTGCCGGTGATCCTGCACGAGATGCGCGGCACCCGCGGCACCGAGGCCCACCAGACCGACAAGCTGGCCGAGCTTGTCTGCTCCAATTCGTTCCGCTCCGATGACCATACGAGCAATGCCGTCGGCGTGCTGCACGAGGAAATGCGGCGCGCGAACGGGTTGATCATTTCCACGGCGAAGGTGCATCAGGTGCCGGCTGGCAGCGCGCTGGCGGTGGACCGCGAGGGCTTTGCCGAAGCCGTGACAGCCAGGCTGGAAGCGCATCCGCTGGTGACGATAGTCCGCGAGGAAATCGCAGGGCTTCCGCCGGAAGACTGGGACTCGGTGATCGTCGCGACCGGGCCGCTGACCTCGATTGCGCTGGCAGAGGCCGTGCGCGCGCATACCGGCGAGACTGACCTGGCCTTCTTCGACGCCATCGCACCGATCGTGTATGTCGACACTGTCGACATGAGCAAGGCCTGGCGCCAGAGCCGGTATGACAAGGCGGGCCCCGGCGGCGATACGGCAGCCTACATCAATTGCCCGATGACGCAGGAAGAGTATGGCCGCTTCCTCGACGCGCTGATCGCTGCGCCGAAGACCGAGTTCAAGGACTGGGAAAAGAACACGCCGTATTTCGAAGGCTGCCTGCCCATCGAAGTGATGGCGGAGCGCGGCCGGGAGACCCTGCGTTTCGGGCCGATGAAACCGATCGGGTTGACCAATGCGCACAATCCCACCGTCAAGGCGTATGCGGTTGTACAGCTTCGGCAGGACAATGCGCTGGGCACCTTGTGGAACATGGTCGGCTTCCAGACGAAGCTGAAACATGGCGCGCAGGCCGAGATTTTCCGGATGATCCCGGGACTCGAGAAGGCCGAGTTTGCACGGCTCGGCGGCATTCATCGCAATACGTTCCTGAACTCGCCGAAGCTGCTGGACAGACAGCTGCGTATGAAGACGATGCCGCGCCTGCGGTTTGCGGGCCAGGTGACCGGCGTGGAAGGCTATGTCGAGAGCGCGGCGATGGGCCTGCTCGCGGGCCGCCTGGCCGCTGCCGAACGCCTTGGCCGGCGCCTGGAGGCGCCGCCGGCGACGACCGCGATGGGCGCGCTGGTCAACCACATCACCGGCGGGCATCTTGCAGCGGGCCAGACGTTCCAGCCGATGAACGTGAATTTTGGATTGTTCCCGGATATTGAGGACTATTCGAAGACCGGGCCGGACGGCAAAAGGCTGCGCGGCAAGGACAAGGGAAAGTCGAAAAAGATGGCGCAGGCGATCCGTGCGCTGGAAGATTTCGACGCCTGGCTGGCCGGCGAAGTTCTGGTCGCGGCAGAATAGGCGCGCGCAGGCGTCCGGATGCAGCTGGGGGCTGGCCGGTTCTTTTGAGCTGGTTTGATTTTGCCCCTCTCTTTCAGGCCAGGGCCGGATGAGCGCCGGATTGCCAGCTTACATTCGGGGAAGCGCTGAGCCCAATCCGGCATCCTGTTGCGCCGGAGGCTTCGCAGGACGCCGCCGGCCAGATTTCCGGTCAGGCATGGGGGGCGGACGGCCGCATCGATCGCGGGAAGCCGGATGGCAAATCCATCGACCGGGCGGGATCATCCCAGAGGCGCTTAGCTCGGCCCAGGGCGTTCGGAACAGGGGCGGCGAAAAGGTTCTCTTGCGGGCGTAAGTGAAAACCTGGGCAGCTTGGCGAAATTACACTTCGCCGGTGTTGATCGCTTTCATGATCGAGAAGCGTTTGGCGAGCGGGTTGGGAGCCCTGCCTTCGCAATAGAGTTTGCGCAGGCGGAAATGGGCGATGGCGGGGCGAAGCGGTTTCGGGGCCGGGGACACGTGCGGACCGAAGGCGTGGCTGGCCTTGCGGCGCACGGCGGCGTAGGCGGCCGAGACCGAGCGGATTTCCTCGGCCCAGTTGTGGACAGGAATGAGTATGTTGGCGGCGGCGAGCGCGACCCAGGCTTCGGGCTCCCTGGTGCGGTCCTGCTCGACAAAGGCGGTCTGGTAGCCATCGACGAGCTTCTGCAGGGCGCCCGGCTTCAGGCGGCCCTCGGCAGTTTCCTCAGCGATGGCGAGGCAGACATCATGACCGCGCGGGGCCTTGCCGGCCTCGATTTCGCCTATCGCTTCGCGCCACCACTGGAACCGGATGAGGCCGAGGGTTTCCTCGCTGACGACTTCCTGCACGCGGACCAGTTCATAATTCAGGGCATAGAGCGCGGTGAGGGCGCGGCGCTGCCCGGCGGGGGCGAAACGGCTGGAAATCCAGCGGTCCTCGTCGACCCGGCGGACGCGCTTATCGATCTCGGCCCAGGGAGTCTGGGTCAGGGGTCTGGTCTCGTTTGACATGGCCCCCATATGTGCCAAACCGCTGCGAAGCGAAAGACATCAAAGCCGCAATAGAGGACGTTTCCCCATGGCCTTCACCCTGCCCGAGCTGCCGTATCCCCGTACAGCCCTTGCCCCGCACATCTCCGAGGAGACACTGAATTTCCACTATGGCAAGCACCATCAGGCCTATGTGACTAATCTCAACGGCCTGCTGGCCGGAACGCCGCATGAGAACGCCTCACTGGAAGCGGTTATCAAGGATTCTGCCGGCGACAAGGCGAAGGCCGGCATCTTCAACAACTCCGCGCAGGTATGGAACCACACGTTCTACTGGCACTCGATGAAGCCTGGCGGCGGCGGCAAGCCGCATGGCAAGGTGGCGGACCTGATCGAGCGCGACCTCGGCGGCTATGACAATTTTGTCAAAGAGTTCAAGGCCGCCGGCGCGACGCAGTTCGGCTCAGGCTGGGCCTGGCTGAGCTACAAGGGCGGCAAGCTGGTGATCACCAAGACACCGAACGCCGAGACGCCCATGACCGAGGCTGGCACGACGCCGCTGCTGACGATGGATGTCTGGGAACACGCCTATTACATCGACTACCAGAACCGCCGTCCGGATTATATCGACACGTTCCTGTCGAGCCTCGTGAACTGGGATTTTGCCAACCAGAACCTGGCTGACGCAGGCGCCTGAACCGGCTGGATTCCCCTCTTCAGTATGAAGAGGGGAGAGCCTCGATATTGTTTACGCAATACGGCAAGGCGGAGGCGCCGGAGCATGTTTTCTTTGCGGGCTGCGGGACGCGGCTCGCGCGCGAGATGGGGCTGATGGCTGCATCGTGCAGGCGGAGCCCCCCCTCCAGCATGACGACCTGCAAAAGGTAGGCTGTCGATGCCGATGGGGCGCAAGGCAGAGGGCATGCTGGTGTCCAGCGCGGCCGTGTTCGAAGGCCAATCGTCAGACTGGGCACGATCCAAGCGCGTACCGGATGAGCTGCATCAGGACATTCTGAACTATCGCAGCCTGCAGCCCTGAAGCCGCGCTCAGGGCTGGGCGGCGACGCGGAAGCCGGCGCTGTCGTCACGGGCGGCGCTGTCGATGCGGGCGCGGACGGCGATGCGCAGCTCGGCCGGCGTTGACTTGAACGAGCCGCCGCACACGATGCGCAGCTTGCAGGCGGCGACTTCCGCGGCGCGGCCATCGAGCGGGGCGTTCGCGAAGGTGTTGACGTAGCAGTCCTGCACCCATTCGCGCAGGTTGCCGGAAACGCCCGCGAGGCCGAGCGCGTTAGCGGGCAGCGTGTCGACGCCCTGCGGGTCCGTGCCGATGGCGGCCTTGTCGGCTTCGAACAGCGTGCCCCAACAGAAGGGGGTTTCGTGCCGGAGCGGGCGGTGAATTCTCATTCGGCTTCGGACGGCAGGCGGTAAGGCCGGCCGGTCTTTTTCGTCAGCGAGGCGGTGCAGGCCTGCGCGTCCCTCCACGAGACCCTGGCGACCGGCTGGAGGCCGCGGCCTTTTGTTCCAGCGGGCGGCGTGTAGGCGCCGCAGCCGCCATCGGCGACGCAGGCATCCCACTGGTCATAGGTGATCTCGGTCTGGCTGATCGCGAAGGGCGCCATGGCGACCTTGCGCTGCGCACCTTCCCGGGCGTTGCGGGCAAGTTCCTCTTCCGGCGCGCCCATCAGGAAGGTTCCGCCGGAAATGGAGATCATGTCCGGGCATATATCGCATTCGCGGAAAGTAGCCAGGACAGGCTCGGCGGGCGTCTCGATGACGGGCTCAGCTGCAGGCTCCGGCGCAACTTCCTCCGCAGGCGGAGGAATGACTTCGGCAGCGAGTGACGCGGCGGCAGCAGGCCCGGCCTCGGCGGATTCTGGCGCCGCGAGCGCCGAGAGCTGCGTGAGGACGGGCGCGACGAGGTCCGGGCGCGGATGTAGATGCCGGCGGCGCTGACCATGCCGAAAATGAAAGTGAGCATCACGGCGGCGGGCCGGCCGCCCCGGCTTTCGCTGCCCTTGAACGGCGCGGGCGTGGCGGCGAGGCGCTTCTTGATCACTTCGATAAAGGCGAGCCAGGCAGGATCGTTGCGGTCGCCCTGCCATTTCGACAGGTCGGTCGTCTGGATCAGTTCGAACATGACCGGGCGGTCGCATTCCTCGATCATCAGCGGCACAAGTGTGTTCTTGCGGGCGCCAATGGTGGCCTCAGCGCGGACCCAGCGGGATTTCACCTGACGGCTGGACCAGAGCACGACCACGGCGCGGGCCCTGTGCAGGCGGTCCTCGGTGATCTCGTCATAGTTTTCGCCCGCCTGGAGGTTCTGGTCCATCCAGACATTGAAGCCTTCGGCGATCAGCCCGTCGACAACCGACTGAGCGATTTTCAGGTCTTCCCGGTTATGCGATACAAAAATTTCCGGCACAGGCCCCCACCTTGCCAGTCATGTCCGGCGCGTCAGGAAGCGCCAGATTTTTAACGGCTTGCAAAAGCTCAGGCCCCACTTTCACTACAGAAAGCAGCATTTGCGGATCCCGCGGGCTATACGGCAGGCAAAAAATGCAGTAGGGCGGCCGCATGTTCCGGGCATGGGATTCGCCCGGCTGCAGCTCTTTAGGTCATTGGGACCTGAAAGACGCAGGACGCGCGCCGCCAATTCGGGTGGCCAGGCAAATCAACCAGACATCCCGGAGACACTACCCTTGACTGAGACCACATTCGCGGACTTCGGCCTCGCCGAAAACATTCTCAAAGCCGTTCTTGAATCCGGCTATACGATCCCCACCCCCATCCAGCGCGAAGCCATTCCGCACATCCTGATGGGCGGCGACGTGACCGGCATTGCCCAGACCGGCACCGGCAAGACGGCCGCCTTCGTGCTGCCGATGATCCAGCGCCTCTCCACCGGCCGGGCCCGGGCGCGAATGCCGCGCTGCCTGATCCTCTGCCCGACGCGCGAACTGGCCGCGCAGGTTGCCGAGAACTTCGAGAAGTATGGCAAATACCTGAAGCTCACGATGGCGCTGCTGATCGGCGGCGTCAGCTTCAAGGACCAGGAAGCGCTGCTGCAGCGCGGCGTCGACGTGCTGATCGCGACACCGGGCCGCCTGATGGACCAGTTCGACCGCGGCAAGATGTTGCTGATGGGCGTCGAGACCCTGATCATCGATGAGGCCGACCGGATGCTCGACATGGGCTTCATCCCGGACATCGAGAAGATCTGCTCCAAGCTGCCGGCCAGCCGCCAGACGCTGCTATTCTCGGCCACGTTCCCAACCGACATCCAGCGGCTTGCGAAGACGTTCCAGAAAGATCCCAAGAAGATCGAAGTGACGCGTCCGACGGACGCGGCGCAGACGATCACCCAGCACGTCGTTCATCTGCCCACGAACGATGGCAAGGCCCGCCGTACGGCGCTGCGCCGCGTGATCGAAGCCTGCGACGTGAAGAACGGCATCGTGTTCTGCAACCGCAAGGTCGAAGTCGATGTGGTGGCCGCCTCACTGACCAAGCATGGCCACGACGCCGCACCGATCCACGGCGATCTGCCGCAATCTGTGCGCACCGAGACGCTGCAACGCTTCCGTGACGGATCGCTGAAGCTGCTGGTGGCGTCTGACGTTGCCGCGCGCGGTCTCGACATTCCGGATGTTGGCCAGGTGTTCAATTTCGGTCCTCCGCCCAAGGATGAAGACTATATCCACCGCATCGGCCGCACCGGCCGCGCGGGACGCTCGGGCCAGAGCTTTACGCTGGTCTCGCCGGCGGACGAAAAGTCCTGGGGCTTCGTGCTGAAGATGATTAAGCAGGAGGTGAAGGATTTCATGCCGGACGGCCTGCTGGACGAGCTGGCGAACCTTCCGCCGGAAGAAAAGCGCGACCGGCCGGGTGGCCGGGGCGGACGTGACCGGGACCGCGACCGCGGCCCACGGGGACGCAGCGAACGGGGCGAGAGCCGTGACCGGGGCCCGCGCCGCGAGCGCAGCGAAGAGGCGCCTGTCATTGTCGAGGCTGTGGCCAGCGAAGCGGCCGCCGCCGTTGACATGGTGGCAGAAGCGCCGATCACCCGCGACGAGGCGCCGAAGCGTGAGCGCGGCCCGCGCAGCGACAAACGCCGTGAACGCGGTGACAAGCCGCGCCCCGAGCGCCCTGAACAGCAGCGCATGGAACGCACCGAGCGGACAGACCGCGTCAGCGACAAGCGCGAGCGCCCGTCCCGCGATTTCAAACGCAAGGACGACGACCTGATCCTCGAACCGGCGCCCGACAAGGTCAAAGGCTTCGGCTCGGACGTTCCGTCCTTCCTCAAGAAACGCTGATCGCAAGTCCGCGCAGACTTTATGTGAAGCCCACCCTGACGAAAGTCAGGGTGGGCTAGTTGCGTTAAGGCCAGAAGTCGGCCAGCGGCCTGGCCGGATCGACCTGGCGGCCGAATTGCGGGTTGCCATGGCGAGGAGCGCATGAATGCCTGTAACCGGAACTGGCGGCGTGTTCCTTCGCGCCAGCCCCCCCGGGGCGCTGGGCGCCAGGTATGATGTGCATCTGGGCGCCGGGCCGGGCCATCGATCTTTGCGCCGTTCAAAGCGGCTACGGATTATTCGCCGGAAGGCAAGGCCTGTATGCTGAACTTCCGGGTGAAAGGGCTCATCGCCCTGCTCACGTCGCTGTGCGCCGCTGGCATCGCGGCCGGGACCCGCGCGGAATGGGACACGCCTGAGACCGGAAAGTTTCCGCGCGCGCACGACCTGGAAGGCAACCCGATCGAGCCGTGGGAGCCGGCCGAGGGCGGTTGAACGAAAAAGAGGGGCCTCTCCCCGGGGGAGGGCCCCTGTATTTCATACGTCTACGGATTACTTCTTCATCCGGGCCTTGACCTGGCCGCGGTACTTGTCGCCGTAAGGCGGACGCATCATGGCGAGGATCTCGTTGTTGGTCTGCGTGTAGATCGCCTTCTTGTGGCTGAACTCAAGGAAGCCGTCGCGGCCGTGATAGGCGCCCATGCCGGACGGGCCGACGCCGCCGAACGGCAGGTCTTCCTGCGCGACGTGGAAGATCACGTCATTTACGGTGACGCCGCCAGAGGTCGTGTTGTTCAGGACGAAGTCCCTCTCGCTGGCATCGTCGCCGAAATAGTAGAGGCCGAGCGGGCGCGGGTGGGCGTTGATATAGGCGACGGCGTCCTTGGCATCATTATAGGACTTGACCGGCAGGACGGGTCCGAAGATTTCGTCCTGCATGACCTTCATGTCGTCGGTCGGATCGATGATCAGGGTCGGCGGAATCTTGTGGTGGGGCTGCTGGGCGAAGTTTTCGGACTTCGGGTTCAGCGTGATGACTTCGGCGCCCTTGGTGCGGGCGTCTTCGATATAGCCCTGAATCCGGTCGAAGTGGCGCTGGTTCACGACCGAGGTGTAGTCATCATTGTCCTTGAGACCGGTGCGATACATCGTCTCGATGGCGCGGGTGGCGGCGCCGACGAATTCCTGCGTCTTGTCCTTCGGCACGAAAGCGTAGTCCGGCGCGAGGCAAATCTGGCCGGCGTTCAGCGTCTTGCCGGCCATGATGCGGCTGGCGGCCTTCTGCATGTCGGCAGAGCGGCCGAGGATCACCGGGCTCTTGCCGCCGAGTTCCAGCGTCAGCGGCACGAGATTGTCTGCGGCGGCGCGCATCACGTGGTGGGCGACCGAGGTCGCGCCGGTGAAAAGGATATGGTCGAACGCCAGCTTGGTGAATTCGGCGCCGATGTCCGGGCCGCCGGTGACGACGACGACTTCTTCATCCGTATAGTATTTCGCGAAGAGCTGTTTCATCAGCTCGGACGTCGCCTCGGTGAATTCCGACGGCTTGATCATGCAACGGTTGCCAGCCGCGAAGACGCCCGCGAGCGGCGTGAATGTCAGGTTGACCGGGAAGTTCCAGGGGCTGATGACGCCGATGACGCCTTTCGGCTGGTACTGGAGTTCGGCTTTCGAGCCGAGCAGGCCGAGCGGGAACTCGACCTTGCGCTTCTCCGGCTGCATCCATTTCGCGACGTGTTTCTTCGCGTGCTTCAGCGCGCCGATGGAGCCGGCGATGTCGGTGAGGTTCGACTGGTCCTTGGAGCGGTGGCCGAAGTCTTTCGCCATCGCGTCGTTGAGCGCGTCGCCGTGCGTGGCGAGCAGGTCAATCGACTTGTCCAGCCATTCGATCCGCTTGGCGAGCGTCGGCGCGCCGTCGCGCAGGTGGGCGGCTTTTTGCCGGTCGAGCAAAGCGCGCATGCCAGTGCCTGGGGTACCGTCGAGGGCCATTGGAGTTCTCCGAAGTTGAGGTGCCACAGGGGCATTTTCCATTGTAAACACTGTAGCGTGCGTTCAGCGTTTGCGCCATGGGGGAGTGAAAGGCTTGCCCCTGCGTGAGGCTTTTCCCGGCCGGAGCAATCGGTTTAATTCGCCGGCAAACGATCACAAGGGAGCGTCAGCGATGGCCAGGTACGAGAAGATTTCCTACGAGCGCGACGGCGACATCGCGATCATCGCGTTCGACGATGACAAGACGCTGAACGCCTGCGGGGTCGATACCGCCATTGAGCTGCTGCACGCGCTCGAGGATGCCGCAAAGGAAGCGCGCTGCACGATCCTGACCGGCAAGGGGCGCGGTTTCTGTTCCGGTGCGAACCTTGGCGGCATGGGCTCAGGCCCGGCGCTGGCACATCCTGATTCGCCGCCGGACGCTGGCAAGGCGCTGGATGCGTTCTACAATCCTCTGGTCACCGCCATCCGCGAGCATCCGCATCCGGTGATCACCGCCGTGAACGGCGCGGCCGCCGGCGTCGGCTGCGCGATCGGCCTGATGGGCGATCTCGTGATCGCGGCCAGGAGCGCCTACTTCCTGCAGGCCTTCCGCCGGATCGGCCTCGTGCCGGATGGCGGCTCCAGCTACCTTCTGGCCAAGACCATCGGCCGCGTGCGCGCCATGGAAATGGCGCTTCTGGGTGAAAAGCTGCCGGCGGAAACAGCTCTGCAATGGGGCCTGGTGAACCGCGTGGTGGACGATGCCAAGCTTATGGAGACGGCGAAGGAATTCGCGCAGAAACTGGCGACCGGCCCCACGGTTGCGCTGTCGCTGGCACGCCAGTGCATCTGGGACGCCTGTGACGACGATTTTGGCGCCGCGCTGCATAATGAGCGGGTCGCCCAGCGCGATGCCGGCCGCACGGAAGACTTCCGCGAAGGCGTTTCCGCCTTCCTCCAGAAGCGCCCGGCGGTGTTCAAGGGAAAGTAATCCAGGATTGAAATTCAGAATTTCGCTTCCCTTAAAGATTACGAAACGCATTTCGCTCCAAGTCAAACTCCGAATGGGAAACCGGATCGGGCGCAATGGACTACAGGGTAGTACACTTCAACTGTGCTCGCCTGATGGGGAAGTTCGACTTCAGCAATGAATTCGTCCAGGTTTTTGTCGCGCTCCTGCCGCGCATTTTCAAGGATGGCGACGCGTCCGAAGGCCTGATCCACCATGATCACGGCCTGCGCTGCCCGGACGGCGGCTGGCGCGGGTTCACAAATGCGTTTCCTTACCCTCAGGAATGGCGCGCGCCGG
>CALGEF010000242.1 GCA_937881755.1 uncultured Acidobacteriota bacterium | reverse complement strand
CCTGACTGGTATGGAACGAGCCGGTATTGCCGGTCATACCCTGCGTCAGGACTTTCGTGTTCTTGTCGATCAGAATGGACATGACGCTTAACCCCGCACCGCTTTGACAATTTTCTGGGCCGCATCGTCGAGATCGTCTGCGGAGATGACGTTGAGGCCGCTTTCACGGATGATTTGCTTGCCGAGTTCGACGTTCGTGCCTTCGAGGCGCACGACCAGCGGAACGGAGAGGTTGGTTTCCTTCACGGCTGCGATCACGCCTTCAGCGATCACATCGCATTTCATGATGCCGCCGAAGATGTTCACGAGGATGCCCTTCACGTTGGGGTCCTTCATGATGATCTTGAAGGCGGCTGCCACCTTCTCCTTACCGGCGCCGCCGCCGACATCGCAGAAGTTTGCGGGCTCTTCGCCGTAGAGCTTGATGATGTCCATGGTCGCCATGGCGAGACCGGCGCCGTTGACCATGCAGCCGATCGTGCCGTCGAGCGCGATATAGGCAAGGTCCCATTCAGCCGCCTCGAGCTCCTTGGCGTCTTGCTCGGTTTCGTCCTTGAGGGCGGCAACATCCGGGTGGCGGAAGATCGCATTGCCGTCGAAAGAGACTTTCGCGTCGAGCACGCGCAGGTGGCCGTCCTTCATCACGATGAGGGGGTTCACCTCCAGCATCGCCATGTCCTTCTCGGTGAAGGCCCTGTAGAGGATCGGGAAGAGCTTCAGGCCGTCTGCCGCAGCGGCGCCGGTGAGGTGCAGCGCGGCGTTGAGCTTCTGGGCATCCGCAGGCGTCACGCCGACCAGCGGGTCGATCTGCACGGTGAGGATCTTTTCCGGCGTGTCATGCGCGACGGCCTCGATGTCCATGCCGCCTTCGGTCGAGACGACGAAAGCCACCTTCGAAGTAGACCGGTCGACGAGGATCGAAAGGTAGAGTTCTTTCTCGATGTCGGCGCCGTCTTCCACGTAGAGGCGGTTCACCTGTTTGCCGGCGGCAGAGGTCTGCGCGGTCACGAGGTGTTTGCCGAGCATCGCTTCGGCATGCTTCTTCACGTCTTCCTTCGAGAAGGCGAGGCGCACGCCGCCCTTTTCGCCGGCTTCCTTCTCGATGAACTTGCCCTTGCCGCGCCCGCCGGCGTGGATCTGGCTCTTCACGACCCAGAGTGGGCCGGGCAGCGAATCAACGGCTTTCTGGACGTCCGACAGCGAGAGTACAGGCACGCCTTCTGCAACCGGCGCACCGAAGGACTTCAGCAGCGCCTTGGCCTGGTATTCGTGAATGTTCATGGAGTTTTCCCTGTTGGATGCAAGGTCTGGTCGCCCTTCGCCAGCCCGTCATCCCTATGGTTCGCGCCGCTGTATACCAACAACGGCGGGGCCTGCAACACGCTGGGTATAAGTACCTGGACCCAGAAAACCAGATTACCGCCGGGGTATCTCAGAGCCGGTCAGTCCTTCTGCCAGCTACCGCGTGGGGCGAATTCCGCTCCCCGGGTTTCAACCGTCTCAGGTCGGCTCCGCCGCAGATGTCCCGGGGACAGGCACGGCGACCGACGGGGCCTCGACGGGCATGAACGCCTCCGGCGCGACCGTCGCCGGCGGCGGGCGGATCCGGCTGCGCACCAGCATGATCCCGGCCAGCAGGAAAAGGCCGCCCGCAGCCAGGCCGAACAGGGCCTGTGGCCCGCCGAGGCTCATCGCGACGCCGGACATCACGGGCCCGGCCACCGAACCCGCTGCCCAGACGAACAGGATGCCGCTCATCACTTGCGGAATCCGCCCCGGACCGGCGCGGTCAATCGCATGGGCTGCACAGACGCCATAGAACGCGAAGGCGCCCGCGCCCCACAGGCCCAACAGGACAAGCACGACCGGTTCGCTGAACCGCGTCGCCCCGGCCGCCAGCGTCAGCGCCGCTGCGCCCGAGAACAGGGACAGCCCGGCGACCACGAGGCGCCGCTCCACCCGGTCCGAAATCCGCCCGGCGGGCCCTTGTACCAGCAGCGCGCCGGCTGCCGCGGCCGCTGCCGCCCAGGCCGCCGCACTGGTTCCGCCCCCGCCGATCTCGAATGTGCTGGTCCAGGTTGGCAGCAGGGCCAGAGTGCCCGTATTGAGCAGGCCCGCGAGAAAGCAACCGGTCACGGCCGACGGGGCCAGCCGGAAAAGATCCACCGGGCGCATGACTTCGCGGGCGGGCGGCGCAGGCTCTTCCTGCCGGGTCAGGCACAGCGGCACGAGCGACAGGCAGAGCAGGATCGACACCCAGTTGAGGCCGCGCGGATCGAGCGCCGAAAGTCCGAAGGCGAGGAAGGGCGCAAGCAGGCCCGCAATCCGCGAGAGGAAATAGTAGAACCCCATCATGTCGCCGCGCCGGTCTTTCAGGACGGCCTGGCCCAGCCAGCTTTCGGCGCTGGCAAACAAGAGGCCGAAGCCTATGCCCTGCAGCACGCGCGCGGCGCCCCAGGCAGCAATGCCGGGCACCATGCCCATCGCGAGGGCGCAGACGGCCGTGACCGCCGCAGCGGCAGCATAGAGGCGGATGGTGCCATAGCGGCCGATCAGAGCGGGTCCTGCCCAGGCCCCGGCCATGAATCCCGCAGAGTAAACCGCGCCGATCAGCCCGGTGAGGGTTTCACCGGCCTTGAGCTGCGTCAGCCCGACCGGCGTGATAACGCCCAGAAAACTTGCGGCCCCCTGCATCAGGCAGATCGCAAGGATCAGGGTGATCACATTCCTGTAGCCTGACATGCGTGTTGTGGATCAGCGGAAGGCGGCGGTCATCTGGCGCACGGTCTCGCCGGTGTTCGACCTGATCTCGAGGCTGACCGTCCCGGCCGTCCAGTCGATACCGATCGCGCCGAAGTTTTCCGGCGGGTACCCTTCCCCGACCTGCGCGCGGTCCATCTCCGCGGTCGTCTCCGCAAAGGCGACATTCAGCGACGAGGCGGTGACCTCGTGCGCCGGGTAAGGCAGCGCGGCATCGTCCTTGTACAGAAAGCCGGCATGCCGGTCACCCGAGACGAACACCACGCCCCGGGCTTCGGTCTCGCGGACAAGCCGGTAGAGGCGTTGCTGTTCCAGCGGCATGGTAGCCCAGGCCTCAAAGCCGTGGCCGTCGGTCGGCAGGACCTGAATTGAGGAGACAATCAGGCGCAGGTCGGCGGGGTCCTGCAGCCGGTTCTCCAGCCAGGTCCACTGGTCATTGCCCAGCATATCCTGTTCCGGATCGGCGGAGGGGATGTAGCGTTCCTTGCCTTTCTTGTTCCATTCATCGGTCGGCGTCAGCGCCGAGCGGAAGAAGCGCGTGTCGAGCATGATGATCTGCGTGCGCTGGCCTTCGGGGCCGAAGGTGCGCGCATAATAAGTGCCGGGATAGGCGCCGACATCCTCGCTCTCGAGGCCCCAGAAACGCTCGTGGATGCGCTCGGCAAGGCGGCGGAACGGGAATTCCCGGCCGGCATCGTTGGCGCCGTAGTCATGGTCGTCCCACGCCACCATCATGGGAAGCCTGGCGCGCACGGCCTTGAAGTCCTCGCGCGCGGCAAGGTCGGCGTAGCTGGCGCGCAGTTCGTTCAGTTCGGGCTGGTTGTTGACGTAAGCCGGGCCGTCGCGGTCGCCGTAGACATTGTCGCCGATCATCAGGAAGAGGTCCGCGCTCTCGGCGGCGACCGAGCGCAACGAGGCGCTGTCGGCGGCTTTTTCTTCATCCAGGCACGAGGCGACGAGGATTCGGGTCAGTGCTTTCGACGTGTCGAGCGCCAGACCAGCGGGTGCGCGAGGATAGAAGTCGTCGGGCAGAGACCGGTAATAGGGCTCGAGCGCTTCATCCGCGCTCTTCGGGGTGAACACATCTCCGGCCAGCGGCAGTTCGGCCGGAGACTGGCAGGCCGCCAGCATAGAAAGGATTGCGAGTGATGTGATCTTTTTCATGTTTGCCTCCTCAGCGCCTGACCGGCCCTGAGGAGACTCCTAGCGGTGTTCTGCGACAGCCGTAAGGCTTCAATCCAACCCCGCCGCCGATCACACCGTAAACAACAGATCCCACATCAACCGGCCCGGCAGGAAGGTGAAGAGCCCGGCAATCAGCATGCCGCCGGTGAACATGCCGGTCATGTGCCGGGCATGTGCGCGGATCCTGCCGCCGCGGGCAGCGGCGATGCCCACCGGCAGGCCAATCAATGTCCAGGCTGACAGGGCGTGGATCAGGCTGAGGTAGCTGCCGACAGGACCGAAGAGCATGAACGAGCTGATCGCCGTGGCCGCCATGGCCACCACCCACCCGTACCCGAGGGTCCGGTGCATCAAGTTGCCTTTGACGCCGGCCAGGAGAATGAGGCCGGTGAAGAAGGCGGTGACGGCCGACACGACGTGCGCCTTGACCATCGCGGGAGCTGCCAGGAACGGAGTGGCATCAAGCCGGAACCGGACGGGCGGCATGTCCTTCAATATCAACAGGCTGATCACCACAAAAACGCTGGCGCCGATGGCTGCGTTGATCTTGTTCACATGGCGCGAGCGCCACCCGTTCAGGGAGAAGCGGCGGGCCGGAAAGGCGTCGGGCGAAACGGCGGTCATCGGTGTGGACTCCTGGGTTCTTGTGGACAGTTTCTGGACAGTGTCTCGTCCGGCCCGGTCAACATCACTGCCCCTTCGTGCCTCCGCCACCGGCACTACGTGTGCGGGCTGGAATCCTTCGCGAAATGCCGTCATTACCGTCCGCGAAGCGTCAAATGCAGGGGTGAACCAGGTGACTTCCCATTTGCGAAGCCTGCTGCAGAACGCGGCCATCGTCATCGTGCTGGCTGGCGCCTTCACCTGGTTCGGGATCTACGGCGTAACCGGCCCGCTCTGGCTGCGCTTTTCGATGTGGCTGATCACGATCGGCACCGGAACGGCGTCGTCCGCGTTCATCATCCCGTTCATCTTCGGCACCCGCTTCGAGCGGTGGCCGCTGCCAGTGCGGATCGCCGCAGGTGCGGCCTTGATCGCCGTCCCGGTCACCATCGCCCTCTACGCCTACTCAGCCGTGTTGGGGGGCGCGATGTCGTTCGCAGCGCTGCCCGTGCAGTACCTCTACGTCTTTGCGGTCTGCGTGATCATGGTGGTGGGAGGGTATGTCCTTTCCCTCGCCTCCCAGAAGCCGGTGGGATCATCCGATCTGACGGCGCCGGATGCTGCGCGCGCGTTTCTGGCGCGCCTCCCCCTCAAGTTTCGGCAAGCCGAACTCCATGCGATTTCGTCCGAAGACCATTACCTGCGTGTGCACACGAGCCTCGGAGAGGAATTGATCCTGATGCGCCTTGCCGACGCGGTCCGCGAACTGGACGGCAGCGGCGGGCTGCAGGTGCACCGGTCCTGGTGGGTCGCGAAGGCGGCGGTGCGGGATGTGAAACGGCAGGGCGGCAAGGTCTCGCTGGTGCTGCCCTCCGGCAAGGAAGCGCCCGTGTCGCGCACCTTCACGGCCGAGGTGAAAGCCGCTGGCCTGCTTTAAGTGATCTTCACCGGTTAGGCGGGGCTTGCCGGGCTGAGCAACTGCCGCACGAACTCGACATGGCTGCGCAGGCGGTAGAGGTCGTCATTATAAGAGAGCGGCACGTCCAGCTTGCCGATATCGGCTTGCAGGCGTTCAAGCCGGCTGATGACCGATATGCGCGGCTCGCCAGGCGGTGTGGCCCTGCCCTCTTCCTCAAGCGCCCGAAGGTCCCTGTACCAGATGTAGATCCGGCGCCGGACACGCCAGCGATAGATCGGCGGCGCCGCGCGCACGAGCGGAAAAGCCAAGGTCAGTAGCGGGATGGCCAGCACCCAGGCCCGGTCCAGGAAGTTGGCTACACTGAACGAAAAGTACCGTCTGAGAAAGGAAGGCCCGTCGCGGTAGAAGCGGGTGGTCTGCTTGCTGACCGGCAGATCGGTGTTGTTGGCGTTCGGGAAGCGGCCGGCGGGCGAAAACAGGCTCTTGTCCGAATGGATCGCCAGCGCCGCATCCAACAGGACGGCTTCGATGGCGGGGTGAACGTCATTGCGCA
>CALGEF010000241.1 GCA_937881755.1 uncultured Acidobacteriota bacterium | reverse complement strand
ATGCTGCGACGACGCTGCTGCACGGCGAAGCGGCCGCACTGGAAGCCGAGGCCGCCGCAAAGGCGGTGTTCAGCGCCGGTGCGTCATCCGACGCCCTGCCGACCGCACTTGTTGCGCAGGCGGAGCTTGATGCGGGCATGCTGGTCGCAGCGGCCTGCACGGCGGCAGGGCTGTCGAAATCAAACGGCGAAGCGCGCCGCCTGATCGAGCAGGGCGCCATCCGCGTCAACGATGAAGCGGTGACCGATCCGAATGCGAAAGTCTCTTCGGCTGATCTGAAGGATGGGGCGATCAAGATTTCGGCCGGCAAGAAGCGGCATGCGCTGATCAAGGTGGGGTAACATCGCTTCCCGGGACCCGCTCACCCCCGCGCAGGCGGGGGTCTCAATCGCTGTGCGCCTAACCCGATCCCCGCCTGCGCGGGGATGAGCGGATGATTGGGGCGCCTTAGAACGTCTCGTCCTTGATCGGTGGCAGCTGCTTCGGAAGCGGCGCGTCCGGGGCGCGAGGTCTGGCTTCCGGGATTTTCGTGTCCGAGGGGTTTTCGAAGATGCGGCGGATGACGCCCGGCGCCAGCGCCGAGAGCGGGTTGACCGAGACGTTCGCCTTGTCGAGCTTGCCGCGTACGCCGTAGGTCAGCGAGAAAACGCCCTCACCGTCCCGGCCGACGACGAGGTCGCCCAGGATCGGAATTCCTCCAAGGGCGGAGTTCACGCCGAAACTCGGCACCAGCACGCCGTCGATCTCGATTTCGGTCGTCTTGGAATCGATGAAGCCGCTGGCCGTCAGCCCGAGCGCAGGCCCCTGCGCCTTGGCGCCGGTGATGATGTAGCGCCCGCCGGAAATCTTCAGCGGCAGGTCGATCCGGCTGAACAACACCCCGTCGCCGCCGAGCGTATCGGCCAGGCCGCGCAATGAGGCGAGCGAAAGAATCTGCGTCAGGAACGGGGCGTCGCTCATCCGCGCGTCCGATATCTGCACCATCAGGTTCGCCGGCGTCGCCGCCTGTTCCAGCGTGCCCTTTATCTCAACTGTGCCGCCCGAGATGAAATCCGTGTTGAGAAACGCGCTCGCAAGGAAGCCGGCATCGCCGGAGGTGACGCTGAGGCGGGCGGGCCCGCTGCCGCTCGCATCGATCGAGGCGGCCAGCGGCGCGCCATCGCCTGCGATCCCGTTGGCGGTCACTGTTTCAAGGCCGGTCCGGTTGGTCATCAGCACGAGCCTGGCGCTGCGCAGGTCAAGCCCGGGGCGAAGCGTCAACCGGTCCACCGCCGCCGTCAGGTTCATCGGCGAGCCCGCCTTGCCCTCTTCGCCGCCCAGTCCGCCCAGCCCCGGCATCAGGCCGGAAATGTCGAGATGCCTGCCGCCCAATGTCAGGATGATCTGGTCGGCTGCGCCCCGGCTCATCTTGCCGTTCACGTCAGCCACGTTCCGGAAGAAGGCGCGGCGCAGGTCAGCGGAGACGAGCCGCGAATCGGCCGCCCGCAGCGTGAAGTCGCCGTCGAGCGCCGCGCCGTCCGCTGTGAAGCGGACCCTGGATGTCATGTTTTCGCCGGCCCGGGCGTAGTTGATCGTCGCATTCGAGGCGCCGCCGCGCGGCTTCAGCCAGCCGATCTCGGCAACATCCAGCCGGGCGTCCTTGAAGTCGACCTGCACGAGGGCGGTTTCCAGACCTGCGCCTTCGAGCGTCGCCTTCACATCGATCGGCGCCTCCCCGGTCATGTAGGCGCGCCCCAGCAGGCCGAAGCCGTTGAGGAAGTCTGCCGTCATGACGCCCTTGGCGGTCAGTTCGGCCGGCTTGCCATCGTCCGCGAAATTGTCTTTCCAGACGAAATCCACCGGAGAGGGGCCGAGGCTTGCCTGCCCGGTCATCACGATGCCGTTCTGGTCGAGGTTCACCTTCATTGCGCCGCCGGTCAGATCGAACCCGAACGCGGCGCCCTTGATGCCGCCATTGCGGACCGTGCCGGAACCCGTGAAGCGCATGTCCTCGTAGGCTACGTTATCGCGCGCCGGGCGGAACATCTCGTAGGTCATTTCCGCATCGCCGGAGACACGCGCCGGATCGAGACCGAACGCGAGCCGCGACTGTGCCAGTGTGCGGACGATATTGCGCGCGGGTCCGCGGCCCTTTGCAAATACGCGGAATTCAGTGCCGCGCGGATTGAAGGCCGGAAAGTCGACCAGCCCCTCGCTGACCACCCAGCCAGCATAGTCGGCCTTGTCGAGCACGACCTTGAAACTGTTGCCGGTCAGCCGGCCGGTGCCGCTGGCATTCTCGACCGGCGGCAGATCATCCAGGAACTTCACGCGCGCGCCGTCCACCGCGAAGGTCACGTCCAGGTCGGCGCCGCGCAGGTGGCCTTGCGCAAAGCTGTCGCGCTGCAGCGTGAGGCGCGCCCTGGCACCCCGCGCGGTGCCGGCAAGGACACGCTGCTTGCCGAAATCACGCGCACCCTTACCGAGCGTCACCGGCCAGAGCGCCAGAACGGTCTCCAGCGGCAGGGCCCCGGGTACGCCCGCATCCAGGGTTGCGATGACCGGCGCGTCGCCCTCTTTCCAGTCAGGCGTCATCGCCATGTCGCCGGCCAGTTCAAACCCCGCGCCGCCGGTGACGAATGTCGCCGTCGCCTTGCGTACGGCGATCGCATCCAGATCGACCTCGCCGGCCGCCGAGACGCTCGCAAAATCAATCGGGGCTTCGAGGAAAGGCACAAGGTTGGCGGTCAGCGCCGGGCTCGTGAGCCGGAACGGGCGGAAGCCCTGGCCCGTCAGGGCCTGCTCAAGCTCCACCTCGGCGCGTCCCTTGAACACGCCGGCGCCGGTTGATTCCAGCGTCAGCGCCAGCTTGTCATCCGGGCGGCCATAGGCGGCGGAGATGCGCAGGTCCGTTACCGGCTCTGACCAGTCGCGGATCCTGAGGGTGCCTGCGGCGCTGCGTGCATTCAGCCGCACCTCCTCGATGCCGGCGTTCTGCGTGAAGCCGACGGCCACCTCGAAATTCGAATTGAGTCCCTGCGAGCCTTCCGCGCCGAGGCCTGTGCGCCGGAGAAGCTCACCCAGCGGCCAGTCTGCGACGCCCAGCTCGGCCAGCATCCGCGTGCCGCGCTCACTCGTCTGCATACGGATGGCAATGCCGCCCGGCAGTCCCTCGCCCAGTCCGCTGCCGGAGAGGTTGAGGCTCAGGCCATCCTCGGCGCGCGTCAGGTTTCCGGTCGTGTGCTGCACTGTGCCGAGCAGGGCGAGATCAGCCGAGCGCACGCGCAATTCGAAGCCGTCGAAGCTGATCGATTCGAAGGTCAGGGTCTCGCCGGTTTGCGTCAGCGCCGCGAGCCATTCCGGCAGCACCGTGTTGGCATAGTCCATCCAGCCTTGCGGCGTGGTTGGCAGGACGCGCGCCTTGATCTCCGGCAGCCTATCGCCGCCGAGCGTCCACAGGTTTCCGCCCTGGTGATCGAGCCCGATCCAGCCGTCGCGCAGGTTGAGGCGCAGTACCTCGACACGCCCGAGCAGCAGCGCCGAGGCCGACAGCACGATCTCGGAATTGGCCGCCTCTGCGGCGGGACGTCCGTCATCGTCCAGCAGTCTCACATCCTGCGCGGTGATCTGCACGCGTTTCGATTCCGGCGACCATTCGAGCTGCAGGGCGCCGATCGACACGACGCGCCCATCGCGCACATCGGTCAGGGCGTGTTCGACATCATCACGAAACGGGCTCAGATCGAGCGGCCCGCCCGACAGGCGCAGGAGGAGCAACGCGCTGGCTGCCATCAGCACCAGGACAAGGGCGCCGAGGATTTCCATGACAATGACGGACGCGGTCTGGCGGACCAATCGCTGGCTCCTCAAAAATACCGGTTTTGCCGCAGGTCCATAAGCACATAGAAACTATAATTGCGTGAACAGGCCCAGACCATAGGAGCAAAGCATGAGCGCTGATCTGAAACCCGGCACCAGGGCCCCTGCCTTCAGCGTACAGACAACGGCCGGACCGAGGCGCCTGAAGGACTTCGCGGGCGGCCACCTTGTGCTCTACTTCTATCCCAAGGACGACACACCGGGATGCACCCAGGAGGCCATCGACTTTTCCGCCCATGCGGATGCGTTCCGGGAAGCGGGCGCCGCGGTGCTCGGCATCTCGCGCGATACGCTCGCCAGACACGAGAAATTCGCGGCGAAACACAACCTGACCGTCCTGCTCGGAACCGACGAGGACGGCGAGATCTCCTGTTCCTATGGCACCTGGGAGGAGAAATCGATGTATGGCCGGACCTATATGGGCATGGCGCGGCGCACCTTCCTGATCGGGCCGGACGGCAGGATCTTGCGTGTATGGCCTAAAGTTAAGGTCAGGGGGCATGCGGAGGACGTGCTGGCGGCACTGGCAGAATGATCTCCGAGTGCCTGGAATTTGCCAGTGATTGCCGGAACTTTCATCAGGTTAACGAGAAGTTTACACCCAACTGCGAACATTGCGGAAATATATGACTGGCGGGGGTTTCACCCCGGGCCGAATTGGGTATGTATGGCGCGGGGAATGGGAGGATGGCTGCAGGTGTTCCTGCAGCTTGATAAGAAGTTTCCAGCTTACGGGTTGCTTGCATGACGAAGTTGAGTGCGAACCTCAAGGCGGCGTTTGATCGCGCATTCCCGGAACGCCAGATCTACCACCGCAGCGGCGGCACCGTCCGATACATCTCCGTATCTCCCTGGCAACAGGCTATCATGGCCGCCGGCGTGACCGCCCTTGCCGGCTGGACTGTGTT
>CALGEF010000240.1 GCA_937881755.1 uncultured Acidobacteriota bacterium | reverse complement strand
CCCCAGCGTATTCAGGGCCTGTACGGTAAAACCCGCCAGTTCCGCCTGGCCTCGCTGGAGTATGTCCAGGCGGAGCCAGCCCTTCGGCAGCCAGACGAGCATCGCGGTGAGGCCGAGGAACAGGTAGACCGCGCGCGCCTCGGGGCGCCAGGCGACCGCCAGCAGGACCAGAAAGCCCGCCAGCGCGCCGAGCGCATAGCGGCGGAAGACGCGCCAGTCGATAAACTGGCGCCAGAGGAAAGCCCGGTAACCGTTGGAGACCATCTGCACGGCGCCGTGGACGACCATCGCGGTCGCGACGGGCAGCATCGCGGCCAGCACGCCCATCAGGATCAGCCCGCCGGCCATGCCGAAGATGCCGGAAATGAACGCGCTGATCAGCACGGTGACAAGGATCACGAGAGCCGGAACGCAACTCATGCCAGGCACCTTAGCCGGGCTGCTTCGCCAGCGCGAGAACCAGAAAGAATTTGCGCCCCCCCCGGCGCGTCAGCTACCCTGAATGTAAAGACCAGCCGAAAACATGAACCTTGGGAGAGGAACCAGACCCATGCCTGATACACAACGCACCCACGACGCCGAGGCCGATCTGAACGATCTGCGCATGTCGGACGCCGTCCGGCCGCTCTACGAGCACGTGAAGAAGTTCATCGCTGAAGTCGTCAATCCGATGAGCGTGGAGTTCCACCGCCTCGGCGAAGGCAATCAGAACATCTGGACCTACGCCCCCGGCCAGCTCGAATGCCTCGAGAAGGCCAAGGACGAAGCCAAGAAGCAGGGCCTCTGGAACTTCTTCCTGCCCGACGCCGAAACCGGCGAGGGCCTCTCGAACCTCGACTATGCCTATATAGCTGCCGAACTCGGCAAGAACCCGATGGCCTCCGAGACGATGAACTGCTCGGCGCCGGACACCGGCAACATGGAAGTGCTGGAACGCGTCGGCACCCCAGCCCAGAAAGAGACGTGGCTGAAGCCGCTGCTCGAAGGCAGGATCCGCTCCGCCTACGTGATGACCGAGCCGCACATGGCCTCCTCGGATGCCAAGAATGTCTCGATGAAGTGTGAGCTCGTCGGCGACGAGTATGTGCTGAACGGCGAGAAGTATTACGCTTCCGGCGCCGGCGATCCGCGTTGCCGTATCATGATCGTGATGTGCCGTTCGAACAATGGCCCGGATGTCAACCGCCAGCAGTCCCAGGTCCTCGTGCCGCTTCCCCACCCGGGCGTCACCATCGTCGGCCCGATGCATGTGTTCGGCGAACCTGACGCGCCGCACGGCCACATGCACCTGCGCTTCGAGAACGTCCGTGTACCGAAGGAAAACATGCTGCTCGGCGAAGGCCGCGGCTTCGAGATTTCGCAGCTCCGTCTCGGCCCGGGCCGTATCCACCACTGCATGCGCTCCATCGGCCAGGCCGAACGCGCTCTCGACCTGATGTGCATCCGCGGCTTAAGCCGCGAAGCCTTCGGCAGGCCACTGGCGAAACTTGGCGGCAATACCGAGATCATCTCCCGCGCCCGCATCGAGATCGAAGCGATGCGCATGATGGTTCTCAAGGCCGCAAAAGCGATGGACGTCCTTGGTAACAAGGAAGCCCGCATCTGGATCTCGATGGTGAAAGCCATGGTGCCGGAACGCGTCTGCCAGATCATCGACCAGGCGATCCAGATCCATGGCGCGACCGGTGTCTCGCAATGGACCCCGCTCGCCCGCATGTATGCCAGCCAGCGCACCCTGCGCCTCGCAGACGGGCCGGACGAAGTCCACCACATGGTCGTCGGCCGTCACGAGTTGCGCAAGTATGAAGGAGGCGTCGAAGATCCCGCGCTCGCCGCCATCTGGCGCAAGTAAGTCCGGGAACGGATTGAGACTGGAAGGCGCGCGGTGGGAAACCACCGCGCGCTTTGCTTTTCAGGAGCGCTGCCTTAAGTCTTCTGCTGCATCAGGGCGATCCGGTTGCCTTCGCTGTCTTCGATCCCGGCCACATAACCGGGATCGCCGATGTCTTTCCTGGGATAGAGTATTCCCGCGCCGGCCGCTGTCGCCCGGGCAAGGATGTCGTCTATCGAGGCGACGCGGAAATAGAGGATCGCTCCGGTCTTCGACGCAACACAGACATCGCCCCTGGCCAGCGCGCCGCTCGCGCCGAAGCCTATCTCGGTGATGACCAGTTCATTGGCGCCCGCGATCTAACCAGGCACCGGGCCAATCTTGTCGCCGATATCGCAAGTGAAGTGAAAGCGCTGCAGGCCAGCTTTGCGCCAGTCAGGGTGACTTTGACCGGGCTCGAGAGCCGGATCATCACGCAGCCTTCCGGGCCGCTGGGGTTGGAGTTCTCATCTCGTACAAGTTGACGCTCGAGAGCGGGGAGTAAGCTGGCGCTTGCGGCACGGCATCATTTCCGGCATCGGTTGCCCGGTACTTGAAAGGGGCCTCCCATGAACCGGCTGACGCATTTCTCCCGGCGCCTGCACAATATGCTTGGGTTGATTGTCGGCGCGCAGGTCGTGCTCTGGGTCGCGTCCGGCCTCTATTTCTCGCTGCGCCCGATCGCAGAAGTGCGGGGCGATCACCTGCGCAGTGAGGCGCATGCAATGTTTGCCGAGCTGCCGGACAGCGATGCGCCGGTGGGCGGTATTCTTGCCGCGCTGGGCGAACCCGTGATGGCGCTGAAGGTGAAGCCCTGGCTGGGCCGGCCGGTCTGGGAGGCGGAGACGCATTCGGGCAAGGTGATGTTCGACTATGCCAGTGGACAGCCGCTGTCGCCGGTATCGGAAGCGGATGCACGCCGGGTGGCGCAGGCGGCCTGGGCGGGCGAAGGCGCGCTCGCGGGCCTGACGCTCGTGGATGAGGCGCCGCCGGAAGCGGGGCGCGGGGCCGGGCGTCCGATGTGGCGCGCGGAGTTCGAAGGCGAGGATACGGCGACGTTCTGGATTGATCCGCAGGCGGGCGATGTGGCGGCGGTGCGCACCGACTGGTGGCGCACGTTCGACCTGTTCTGGGGACTTCACATCATGGACTGGACCAACCGGGAGACGATCTCGTCCTGGTGGATGAAGCTCTTCTCGTTCGGCGCGCTGATTCTGTCGCTGGCGGGCGTCTGGCTGGTCGTGGACAGGCTTCTGAAAGGCCGTATACTGAAGTAATCAGAACGGAACGTTCGGATCATCCTCGCCGGCGCCGCCGAGGCCGAGTGCAGCGAAACCGAAGACGCGCCCGTCGTGCAGGTGGCTGGGGCGCACGTTGGCTAGCGCGCGGGCCATGGTCTGGCGCACGCCCGGCTTTTTACGCTCCCACTCGTCGAGCAGGTGTTTCATCGCGACGCGCTGAAGGCCGTCCTGGCTGCCGCAGAGATTGCAAGGGATGATCGGGAAGGCCATAGCCTCAGCAAATTTTACGAGGTCCGCCTCGGCGGAGGTGATCAGGGGACGCAGGACCATCACGTCGCCTTCGTCGTTGAGCAGTTTCGGCGGCATCGCAGCGAGGCGTCCGCCATGCACCAGGTTCATCATGAAGGTCTCAAGTGCGTCGTCCCGGTGGTGGCCGAGCACGATTGCCTCGCAGCCTTCCTCGCGCGCCACGCGGTATAGGATGCCGCGCCGCAGGCGCGAGCACATCGAGCAATAGGTGCGGCCGGCTTCGACCTTTTCGGTGACGATGGAATAGGTGTCCTCGGTGATGATCCTGTGAGGAACGCCGACGCGTGCAAGCCACTCCGGCAGCACGTGCTTGGGAAAGCCCGGCTGGCCCTGGTCGAGATTGCAGGCGATCAGATCGACCGGCAGGGCGCCCTGCCATTGAAGATCCATGAGCACGGCGAGGAGGCCGTAAGAATCCTTGCCGCCGGAGAGGCAGACGAGCCATTTCGGGCGGGGCTTTTCGCCCGCCTCGATGGCGCGCCGGTCGAGCAGGCCATAGGTGTCGATGACCTCCTGGGCGCCGCGCACGAGGCGTTTTCGCAGCTTCTTGAAGCTGACCGAACCGGGCGCGCCGGCATAGAGGCTGGGGGTGGTGGAAAGGGTATCGGGCATGCGCGGGATTTGCCATGCGGGGCAGGGCGGGGCAAGAGCGGGAGGCGCCGATAGCCCCTCACCCCCCCACAACCTTCGATCTCAGGGGGTGAAGGGTTTGAGGTTGGGAGAATTCCTGGGTAATCATGCCCGGAGTATAACTCTGTGGGCGGAGGTGTGGCGGAAGGATAGGGGGAGTGTTTTACAATGGCTTGGCGCGGTTGAGGTATATTACTCACGTGGGGCGGTTCCTGCAGGCACAAGTCCGGACTCCGGGCCTTGCCCCCCTCGCCAGGAGGCGTCATTCCTTATGCAATCGATGCACACGCAATGACGGTTTGCTATTATTCTTACTCATTGTTTATCGCGCGATGACGGCGCGTTATCGCGGGCTATCGCGATAGCGAAAGCCCGCGATCACAGTTTACATCGTCCAGCCGAGTTCGATGCCTCAGATGCGCGGCTGGTTGAAGATGCCGGTGAGGTTGTTGAAGTCGATCGCCGAAACGGTGCCGATTTCGTCGGTCAGGTTGCGCACGAAGGCTTTCGCCGACCAGGGGCCCTTGCGATAGCCAGGTGCGGCGCCGCCTCCCCAGCGGCCTTCGGCGGTGAACTCGGTCGGTTCGTACAGGAAGATGTTCGGGTCCGAACGATACGACCAGTCGGTGGAGGCGAAGATTTCGCTGCCTCGCCAGTCGCGGGTATAACCGAAGGCGAAGTTGCCGATCCATTCCGGCGCCTGCGGGAAGGCGTTGCCATTAATCAAGGCGCCTCCGGTGACCGGATCAACCGCGTCGAGCGCAGCTTCATCGAGCGAGGTGAGGTAAACCGGGATTTCCTTGATGTTCTCTTCGCGCTTGGTGGCGGTGACCGTCACCAAGGTCGGTTTCAGCGCATCGTCCCGAGGCGGAGTTTCCTGGGCGAGGGCGAAAAGGGCTATCAAAGCGAGGCCGCAAGAGGACGCCATGGCGGCGCGCCAGGTATGCGTAGGTTTCATGTAGGAGTTGCCGGACTGGCGTGAAAGCGCACGTGGGCCTCGCTGCCAAGGATATCCGTGACGGAAAATTCTCAAGGGAATGACAGGATCATGAAGGCGATTTTTTTTCCGCTGCGTGTTTCCGGTGACGCCCGCCTGGCGCGCGAGTAGGCCCCTGTCAGGCCATCCGGTTGCCGCTGCCAAAGGGGAGGCGGAAGATGTTGCGCAGCCATTGGCGGAAGCGCCATTCGGCGCGCAGCCTGGCGTTCGACGGCAGGTCGAATTCGCCGCGGGGGACGAGCATATCGTTCATGCGCGGCTGGTAGCGGCGGATCAGGTCTTCTTCGATGCGGGCGCGGTCGGCGGCGGTGCGCACGATGAGGACGTGG
>CALGEF010000239.1 GCA_937881755.1 uncultured Acidobacteriota bacterium | reverse complement strand
CATGATATCCAGGCTCTCATCGATGACGCCTCCATCCACCTGTATAAGGACGGGTACGGTGCCCTTGGGGCTGGCGGCGAGCATTTCGGGCGGCTTGTCGCGCAGGATGATTTCGCGGACGCGGACGGCCATTCCCGAGGCGGCCAGGGCCATCCGGGCGCGCATGGCATAGGGGCAGCGGCGGAAGGAGTAGAGGACTGTCACGGCTCGCGGGACACGGGTGCCATATGCTTTTGGCCGCGCGCGCGGGCGAGGTCGATCTGGCGCTGGCGTTCGGCGAAGCTGGCGCGCTGGTCGTCGGTCATCTCGCCGATGCAGGCAGCGCAGGAGATGCCTTCGACATAGTCCTTATGCTGACGGCCTTCGGGCGAGACGGGGCGGCCGCAGGCGTGGCAGAGGATGTGGTCTCCGGGCGTGAGGTCGTGGCGGACCGAGACGCGTTCATCGAAGACATAGCATTCGCCGCGCCATTTTGTTTCGGGCTCGGGCACGGTTTCGAGGTATTTCAGGATGCCGCCCTGCAGGTGGAATACGTCATCAATTCCCTCCGCCTTGACGAAGCTGGTGGCTTTTTCGCAGCGGATGCCGCCGGTGCAGAACATGGCGATCTTCGGTTTGCGGCCTTCTGCTTCAAGGCGGGCGCGGAAGTCGCCGAACCAGGCCGGGAAGTCCCGGAAGCTTTCCGTCTGCGGATCAATTGCCCCCTCGAAACTGCCGAGGGCGGTTTCGTAACTATTGCGCGTGTCGATCAGGACTATGTCCGGATCGGCGATCAGGGCGTTCCAGTCTTCCGGTTTCACATAGGTGCCGACGAGGGAGTTGGGATCGGTGCCGGGTACGCCCATCGTCACGATCTCACGCTTCAGGCGCACTTTTAGGCGCGGGAAGGGCGGCGTATCAGCTTCGGAGAATTTCGCCTCCAGCTCCTCGGCGCCGGGCAGCGCGCGCAGGGTCGCCAGCGCCGCGTCGATGGCATCCGGCGCGCCGGCAATGGTGCCGTTCACACCCTCCTCCGCCAGCAACAGCGTGCCCTTGATGCCAAGGGCGCAGAAACACTGCGCCAGCGCCTGCCGGCGCTCGGAACAGTCCGGAAATCGAAAGAACTTGTAGAAGGCGGCAATGCGAACGGTCATCGTGGGACTTATGGCAAAATCAGGGGCCCGGTTCCAGAGATGCGCTCAGCAGGCCGGGGACGGCGCGCGCAGAAGGCTTGACGGGCCGCCCGCGTTCAAGCTCTACGGCGGGCAGTTGTTATAGTCATCCGAGGCCTCGCATGTCCGGTTCCCTGCTTTTTACGTCGCTCAAACTGCCAAACGGCGCCGCATTGCCCAACCGGATCTGCAAGGCGGCGATGGAGGAAAATCTCTCCGCACCCGGCCAGGTGCCCGGCCCCGAACTGCTGCGCCTCTATCAAGGCTGGGCCAAGGGCGGCGCGGGCCTCGTGCTCACCGGGAACGTGATGGTCAGCCCCTCCGCTATGACCGGTCCCGGCGGCGTGCTGCTTCAGGCGGGCGGGGACCTCACCCCCTTCCGCGCCTGGGCTAAGGCAGGCACGCCTCCGGGCGGACACCTCTTCATGCAGATCAATCATCCCGGGCGGCAGATGTTTGCCGCGATGGGAGAGCAGGCCGTTGCGCCGTCAGCGGTGCCGGTTGACCTTGGGCAGCATTCGAAACTTCTGGCGCAGCCGCGCGCGCTGGAAGAGGTCGAGATCCGCGAGATCATCGCGCGGTTCGCAGCGACCGCTGCGCTGGCGCAAGAGGCTGGCTTCACCGGCGTTCAGGTTCATGCGGCGCATGGATACCTGATCAGCCAGTTTCTCTCGCCGCTGGTGAACAAGCGGACCGACCAGTGGGGCGGAAGCCGGGAGAACCGGGCGCGGTTCCTGCTGGAGACCGTGAAGGCCGTTCGCGCGAACGTCAGCCCCGGCTTTTGCGTTTCGGTGAAGCTCAATTCGGCGGATTTTCAGAAGGGCGGATTCGAGTTCGAGGATGCCAAATGGGTCGCGGCGCAACTTAACACGCTGGGCCTCGACCTGCTGGAACTTTCCGGCGGGAACTATGAAAGCCCCGCAATGCAGGGCCAAACGGATGACAGCTCGACCTCGAAACGCGAGGCCTACTTCATAGATTTTGCACGCCAGATTGCCGAAGTGACGACGGTGCCGATCATGGTGACCGGCGGGATCTTCCGCCTCGCCACGGCCGAGGCGGCGCTGGCGAAAGATGCTAAGGGCTTTGGTGTGGCCGTTCTGGGGATTGGCCGGGCGATGGCTTATGTGCCGGACCTTCCGAACCAGTGGCGCGCGGGCAAGATGACCGAGGTGAACCTGCCGGAAGTCACGTGGAAGAACCGCACGATGGCGGGCATGGCGACGATGGCGCTGACCAAGCGTCAGTTGAACCGTGCGGCCGAAGGCAAGGGCGCGGTCTGGGGCGTCTCGCCTCTGCTGACGGTCATCCGTGACCAGATGAAAACGCAGAAACTGACGAAGCGCTACAAGGCCTGGCGGGCGAAGGGCGCCTGACCGGGCGGCGCCGAAAACCTTCTAGGGCATTTCGGTGAGGCTCAGGTTGTTGCCGTCGGGGTCGTTGAACCAGCAGACTTTCACGCCGCCGCCGGGCGCGGACCAGACGCCGTCAGCGTCCTGGCCGAAGCCCGGATAGACGAGGAACTCGACGCCCTTCGCCTTGAGGGGCGCCATCGCGGCGCGGATATCCGGCACGGCCCAGCCGATGACGGTATGGGCACCTGCGGTGTGACCCGGCACGGTCGTAAGACGAAGGGTGGTGCCGGCAAGATCGAACACGGCGGCGAAGTCGTCCGTTGAGACATGTGTGAGGCCCAGCACGTCGCGGTACCAGGCGGCGGCCCGTTTGTGGTCCGGCGTCAATACGAAGGTGATAGCCCTGGCGTGGGTCAGCATCTGAGGCAGCCTCCTCCCGCCGCGGGGGCGAGATTAGCACGGCGCGGGACCGCGACCGGGTCCCATCCGGGGTGCTTCAGGCCTCGCGGGTGAGGGCGCGGCAGGCGTGCCAGCTGGCCATGCCGATGACCGGGAAGACGACCGCGAGACCGATGAAGGCAAGGCTGATGCCGATAACGGTCAGCCCGACGATCAGGAAGGCCCAGAGCAGCATCGGATAGAAATTACCGTTCACGGCGCGCACGCTGGTGGCCATGGCCATGAACACGTCATAGCGCCGGTCGAGCAGCATCGGGGCGGCGACCGAGGCGAGGGAATAGTTGCAGAAGGCGATGAAACCGCCGGTGACGAGACCCGTGAGGATCATCATCTGGCCGGCCGGCTCGAGCACGACGAAGGTAAGGAAATCGCTCCGCGTCTTGTGCACCTGCCAGGTCGAGAGTGCATAGATGACCTGCGCGATGCGGGTCCACAGGAAGTAGAGGAAGACCAGCAGCAGGCCGAGGAGCAGGCCGTCGCGGCGGGCGGCGTCGCGCACCCAGATGACCTCCCAGAGGCCGGGGCGGCGGCCGTCCGCGAGGGCGCGGGCGGCGGCGTAGAGGCCCATGCCGAGCACTGGGCCGAGGATCAGGAACCCGCCGAGCAGCACGAAAAACCAGCTGGCCGATCCTGTGGAATAGAGGGCCCAGAAGATGCCGGCGCTGATGGCGGCGAGGACAAGGCCGTAGGCGAGGGAGATGCCGGGCGCGGCGCAGAAATCGCGCCAGCCCGCGGCCAGCCAGTCGAGCGGCGCGCGCAGGGGCACGGCGTTGATCTGCGGCAGGCGCAAGGGTGCGGGCGGTATCTGCTCTCCTGTCACGCCCCTTGTCCTCCCCGGCCATGGGCAGAAGTATGCGCGCGTTTCCCGGATGCAGGATCCGGGATACTACCTAACCCGGCGGCCGCGGCAGACCGGGCTAGCCGGTGTCGGGACCGAAGCCGGACCAGAGGGGCGGGCGAGACTGTTCAGGCGGGTCAGTAGCCAGTCCAGAGCGGGAGGCAGGGCTCGCAG
>CALGEF010000238.1 GCA_937881755.1 uncultured Acidobacteriota bacterium | reverse complement strand
CCTTCGACGCCGTCCAGCATTTCGTTCCTGATGCGGATGTTCGCGAAGGTGCCGCGCATCATGATTTCATGGTTGCCGCGGCGCGAGCCGTAGGAGTTGAAATCCTTCACCGGGACCTGGCGCTCGGTCAGGTACTTCCCCGCCGGGCTGGTGGCGCGGAAGGAGCCGGCCGGGGAGATGTGGTCGGTGGTGATCATGTCGCCCAGCACCGCGAGCACGCGCGCGCCCTTGATCGGGTTGATGTCCCCCTTCTCCCGCGACATGCCCTGGAAGTAGGGCGGGTTCCGGATATAGGTGGAGGAGACCGGCCAGTCATAGGTTTCGGCATCGGTCGTCTTCACGCCCTGCCATTTGCTGTCGCCCTTGAAGACGTCCGCATACTTCGAAATGAACATTTCGCGGGTCACGACCCGGTGGACCATATCGGCGATTTCCCTGGTCGTTGGCCAGATGTCCTTGAGGTAGACCTGCTGGCCATCCTTGGAGACCGCGATCGGGTCCTTCGCGACATCGATGTTCATGTCCCCCGCGATCGCGTAGGCGACGACCAGAGGCGGCGAGGCGAGATAGTTCGCCCGCACGTCGGGGCTGATCCGGCCCTCGAAATTACGGTTGCCCGAGAGAACCGAGACCGCGACGATGTCGTTGTCGTTAATGGATTTCGAGATCTCCGGCGCCAGAGGTCCGGAGTTGCCGATACAGGTGGTGCAGCCGTAGCCGACGAGGTTGAAACCGAGCGCATCAAGGTCTTCCTGCAAGCCGGCGGCGTTGAGGTACTCCGAGACGACCTGCGATCCGGGCGCCAGCGACGTCTTGACCCAGGGCTTGCGGGTCAGGCCGAGGGCGCGCGCCTTGCGGGCAACGAGACCGGCGGCAATCAGGACATAGGGGTTCGAGGTGTTTGTGCAGGACGTGATGGATGCGATCACGACCGAGCCATCGCGCAGTGGCCAGTCACGCCCCTCTACGGGCGCAAGGGTGAAGCCGTCGGCGCTGCCGGGCAGATGCGCCGGGGCCGGATTGCCGCCCTCTTCCACCATTTCCGACTTCTGCATCGCGGTGGCCATAGCCGGCTTGCGCAGGCCGAGAATGTACTCGCCGAACACCTTCGAAGCTACGTCGAGCGCGACGTGGTCCTGCGGGCGTTTAGGGCCGGAAATAGCCGGGACGACATCGCCGAGATCGAGGTGCAGTGTCGAGGTGTAGACCGGCGCATAGTCATTGCCGCGCCAGAAGCCGTTCTGCTTGGCATAGGCCTCGACGAGCGCGATGCGGTCTTCGTCGCGGCCGGTCTGGCGCAGGTAACGCAGCGTCTCGTCATCGATCGGGAAGAAGCCGCAGGTGGCGCCATATTCCGGCGCCATGTTGGCGATGGTGGCGCGGTCGGCGAGCGGCATATTGTCGAGGCCAGGACCGAAGAATTCGACAAACTTGTTCACGACGCCGTGCTTGCGCAGCATCTGCACGACTTTCAGCACCAGGTCGGTTGCTGTGACGCCTTCCTTCAGCGCGCCGGTGATCTTGAATCCGACGACTTCCGGGATCAGCATCGAGACCGGTTGGCCAAGCATTGCCGCCTCGGCTTCGATCCCGCCGACGCCCCAACCCAGAACAGCGAGGCCGTTGACCATGGTCGTGTGCGAATCAGTGCCGACCAGTGTGTCCGGATAGGCAACGAGTTCGCCCGCTTCATCCGGCGCGGTCCAGACCGTCTGGGCGAGATACTCGAGGTTCACCTGGTGGCAGATGCCGGTGCCGGGCGGCACGACGCGGAAATTGTTGAACGCCTTCTGGCCCCATTTGAGGAAGGTGTAGCGCTCCATGTTGCGCTCGTATTCGAGGTCCACGTTGGCCTGGAAGGCGCGGGGTGTGCCGAACTCGTCGATCATCACCGAGTGGTCGATCACGAGATCGACCGGCACCAGCGGGTTGATCTTCTTGGCGTTCCCGCCGAGAGCCTTGATGCCGTCCCGCATCGCGGCGAGGTCGACCACGGCAGGCACGCCGGTGAAGTCCTGCATCAGCACGCGGGCCGGACGATAGGCGATTTCGCGGGGGTTCTGGCCGCCCTGGTCGGCCCACGCACCGAAGGCGCGGATATCGTCTTCGACCACCGTCAGGCCATCCTCGAAGCGCAGCATGTTCTCGAGCAGCACTTTCAGCGCCGCCGGCAGCCGGGACACGTCGCCCAGCCCGGCGTTCTTGGCCGCCGCGGCGATCGAGTAATACGTGTAGCTCCTGCCACCGGCCGTGAGCGTGCTTTTCGATTTGAAGCTGTCTTTTGACGGCATGTGTGGGCAGTGCCTCCTGTCACGCGGCCGCCCGAGGCTGGGTCGGGCGGGTCCGCCTTTATATGCAGCCGTTCCCTTATAGGGCCGATCCAGCGGGCGCAATCGGGTGCCCTGTAACGTGCGCGCGACAAGGACGCGTTTGCGGGCCGGCCGGAACAGGGTATCCCTGCCCGGATGAATTCGCAGGCTCCCTCCCTTCTGACCGGCGCAGGTCTCGGCATGATCCGGGGTGAGCGTGTGCTGTTCCGGGAGGTTTGCGTCGTTGTGCACGCGGGCGACGCGCTGCTGCTGCGCGGGGCGAACGGCGCCGGAAAGACAACCCTGCTGCGCGTTCTTGCAGGACTGACCCGGCCCGAAGCAGGCCGCGTGACCCGCGCGGCTGCGCATCATTGGGTCGGCCACCGCGAAGGGCTGAAACCGCAGGAGACGCCGCGCGAGCATCTGAAGCTCTGGACGCAGGCCTGGGGCTCCGGCGCCGAAACTGATCCGGTCCTGACCCGGATGGGTCTTACCCGCCCGGCTGATGTTGCGGGCCGGTACCTTTCCGCCGGCCAGCGCCGCCGCACCGCCCTCGCCCGCCTGCTGCTGGAGGACCGCCCGGTCTGGCTGCTGGATGAACCTTACACGGCGCTGGATGCCGACGGCCGGAAGCTGGTGGACGACCTGATCGCGGCGCACCGGGCCATGGGCGGCGCCGTCATCGCCGCGATTCATGGCGAAGCGGGATTTGCGGCAAACGGAGACCTCACTCTGTGAGCGCCGCCCCGATCCTTGCGGCCTTCCGCCAGTCTCTCGTCGAAGCCTGGGCCAGGGGCGCGGGCGCGCTGTTGCCGCTGGGGTTTCTGGGCGGGGCCGCCGTGCTCGTACCCCTCGGCATCGGCAGTGACGGCGAGATGCTCAAGGCCGTGGGGCCCGGAATCATCTGGGTTGCCCTCGCGCTCGCAAGCCTCGTGACGCTTGAGCGCATCTTCCAGTCCGACGCCGAAGATGGCACGCTGGACCTCTGGCTGCAGACGGGCGCGCCGGTTTCAGCCATCGCCGCAGCCAAGACGCTGGCGCACTGGCTGTCTGCCGGCCTTCCCCTTGCCCTCTTCTCTCCCCTGCTCGCCCTCATGTTCCAGGCCGAAGCGAACACCGCCCTGCTGGTCAATGCGGGCCTGTACGCCATCGGCAGCCTCGCCTTCTTCTTCTGGGGCGGGGTCGGCGCGGCGCTCTCGGCGACCGTGCGCCGGGGCGGCCTGCTGATCTCGCTGATCGCCCTGCCCCTGTATGTCCCGACAGCGATTTTTGGCGCCCTCGCGATGTCGGGCGGGCCGGGGTCTGCCGGCGCGCCCCTGTTCCTGGCTGCGTCCACTCTCTTCGCCTGCGCTGTTGCGCCCTATGCGATGGCGGCAGCGCTCCGCTTGGCGGCAGACTGAGGGAGCGCTAGGTCAGTTGCCATGTGGTCCTACTTCGCCAACCCCCACAAGTTCCTGCGCCTGTCGGACTGGCTGGCGCCGGCTTTCTATGCGCTTGGCGCCGCCTGTATCGCCTATGGCCTCTGGCAGGGACTCTGGGTCGTGCCAAAGGACGAATATCAGGGCGGCGACATCATGCGTGTGATGTTTGTGCACGTGCCGGCGGCCTGGCTTGCGATGGCGAGTTACTCAGCCCTGGCGATCGCCAGCTTCGTCTGGTTTGTCTGGCGCCATGAACTCGCCGACATCGCGGCCAAGGCCATCGCCCCGATCGGCGCGGTGTGGACAGCAATGTGCCTCTCGACCGGGTCAATCTGGGGCAAACCGACCTGGGGCACCTGGTGGCAGTGGGATGATGCGCGGATGATGTCCGTGCTGTTCCTGTTCTTCCTCTTTCTCGGATACATGGCGCTGCGCGCCGCGATGGACAGCCGCCAGAAGGCGGCCCGGGCCGGCGCGATCCTCGCCATGGTCGGCGCCGTAAACATCCCGCTGATCAAGTTCTCCGTCGACCTGTTCACCTCGCTGCACCAGGACGCGAGTGTGATCACCGCGGACGGCCCGAAGATGGCCGCCGTGTACCTCACGCCCCTGCTGGTGAGCGCCATCGGCCACTCGCTGCTGTTCGGCGGTCTGGTAATGACCCGCATGCGGACGGAAATCCGCCAGCGGCGCATCGCGCGCTTGCACTCGCGTGAACTGGAGGCCCTCTGACACATGCCCGAGTTCGACAAGAACGCCGCCTATATCTGGGCCTGCTACGGGCTCGGCGCGCTGCTGATCCTGGGCACGACCCTGCAGGTGATCCTGGCTGCCCGCGCCGCGCGCAAACGCCTCGCGCAGCTGGCCGGCAACGACACGGACGGCGCCTGACATGAGCCGCTGGATCTTCGCCCTGCCGGCCGCAGCTCTGATGCTGTTCGGATTGCTCGGCGCATGGCGGATGCTTTATCCGGCCAAGGGCGAGTTCGAACGCGTCTCCCGCGCCGCGCCGGAATTTATCTTTGAGCTGAGGGAGGGCGGCGAGATTTCCTTTGCCCCGCCGGCCGATGGCCAGCCGGTGGCCGTGAACCTCTTTGCCAGCTGGTGCGCGCCTTGCGAGGCGGAGCACAAATACCTGATGCAGCTCAGCCAGACGCACCCGGAGCAGCTTACGGGGATCCTCTACAAGGACAAGCCGGAGAACGGCGACGCCTTCCTGGACCGCCTCGGCAATCCGTTCGCAAAGATCGCCCTCGATCCGGACGGCAAGGGAGGCCTGGACTTTGGCCTGACGGGTGTGCCGGAGACATTTGTCATCTCGGGCGAGGGAGAGATCCTGCTGCACATCGCCGGGCCGCTGGACGAAACCTCTCTGAAAAAAATAAGCGAGGCGCTTGGGGCGCCTCGCTCGTAACTGTGCTTCGTCCCGAAACGGAGCTTATTTCTTTTTCTTGGCCGGTGCTTTTTTCGCAGGGGCTTTCTTGACAGCAACAGGTGCTTTCCTGGTTTTCGGAGCCGGCGCAGCCTCTTTCCTGTCGGCGTCGTCGACGAGGCCGGTGAGGCCCTGGATCAGTGCTTCCTGCTTGGCTTTTGCCAGGGTGGCGAAGAGGGCAGCGTCCGCTTTCATGACGGCCGGGAGGGCCTTGTCATGGGCTTTCTTGCCTTTAGGGGTCAGCGACACCGACTTGGCGCGCGCGTCGGTTTTGGAATCCGAACGCTTGATCATGCCGCCGGCTTCCATGCGGGCGACCATGTCGGCGAGGGTGGAGCGGTCGATGCCGGTAGCATTGACAAGATCAGACTGGCTGACACCTTCGTTGCCCGAGAGGGCCGCGAGGACAGAGAACTGGCGCAGCGTGAGCCCGGCCGATCTCAGCGCAGCGGCCGAGTGGTTGGCGGCGATCTGCTGGGCGCGGTGCAGGAGGTGGCTGGGCGAGGCGTTGAGATTGAAGGCCATGGTGATGTTTCCGTTTGCTGAAGGTGGGGTGAGGGAAGAAATGAGATGGACTGGACTTGACTTGACTGGACTGGGCCGATCCGTTGCCGTGGCGTTAAATATGAACCACGTAGACGGATCAAACTCATTCCCCATACAGGCGACAGGATAAAGATTGGATGACTGATCAATTGCCAACTTCTTTCCAGAGCGAAGATTTTAGGCTGGCCACTCCAGAAGGAGATGACAGGGTACGGCGCATCTGCAACCGCTGCAACTTCGTGGATTACGTAAATCCGAAGATCGTCACAGGCTCCGTGGTGACGCAAGGTGAACTCATCCTCCTCTGCAAGCGCGCCATTGAGCCCCGCAAGGGCTTCTGGACCCTGCCGGCAGGTTTCATGGAGGAGGGGGAAAGCGTCGAGGAGGGCGCCCGGCGCGAAGCAAGAGAAGAGGCGTGCGCGGACATTCGGATTGACCGCATTCTGGCGATTTACTCTGTACCCCGTATTGCGCAGGTGCAGATCATGTTCCGAGCAACGCTGATGTCGGACATTGCTCCGGGCCCGGAGAGCGAAGCTGTAAAGCTCGTCCACTGGAGAGATATTCCGTGGTCAGAACTTGCGTTCCCGACGGTTGTCTGGGCGCTGACTCATTTCGCCGAAACGCGGGAAAAGGATGCGTTTGCGCCGTTCGCCAATCCGCCCGGCACAGACAAGCTGACGCGCTGACCCACGCCAAATAGCATAAACCCATCCAGAGAGAAGCCGAAGGGTGGTCGCCAGCAAATCCGCGCTCTTCTGTGGTCTATCCTTCGACTTCGTTCTGGACGAGGCGCATGTTGAGGAAGCTAAGCCGGCGCTGTTTCCGCCTCTGGATCGCGCAGGTATTTCAACGTGTACGGCGTATTTGCTGCGCCGAAGATCAGCACGATCAGCATGTTGCCAAGCTTCCAGTTGGCCCAGACATCTTCTGCGTCCTTCGCGCCAAATGTCAGCCCGAGGAATTCGTACGTGCCAGCGGGCGCGACGGCGATGCCTGCCATCACGAGCGGCACGTCGAAGCCCGGCGCATAGGTGCGCCAGAGATATTCGTTCCACAACGCCATCGCGACGAAGAAAAATCCCCAGCGGATCGCCAGGGTTCGCCAGGCGAAATCCGGCAGGTCGAACACTTTGGCGAACAGCGACTTCCATACATTCCGCCCGAACATCAGGGGAATGAAAATGATGCTCGCCATGAACAGCTGCTGGATCGTGGGCTTCACATAGATGAAGGCCTTCTCCTGGAGCAGGATGCCGATCAGGCCGAAGCCGCCGACAATGGCAGACGAGAACAGCATCATCTGCGAGACCGGCTCACGCCGGATCAGTTGCCGCGCCAGGAAGACCAGCATCAGCCCGAGCAGTACGCCAGTCGCCCAGAAAATCGCCGTGTCCTTGTTGATCAGGCCGTCCAGCAGTTCGACGCGCCGGAAAATGTTGTAGACCAGCACAAAGGCGATCACCGGCACAAAGTCCGCCCAGAGCTGGTTCGCCTTGCCTGCGGCCGTGCCGATGCCGTTTTCAGATTTCGCTGTATCGTTCATGCCACTTCCTACGCAGTTGAGGGCCCGCTGGTTCAACCGCGCCTGTCTCTCACGGATGCGCGCGGCGTTCCAGAGCCGCGCGTCACCCCGCCGCCTGCATCAGCACGAGGCCCGCCGCGAGCGTGGACGCCGCCATGATCCGCCGCCGCCCGAAGCCTTCCTTCAGCAGCCAGGCCCCGAAGGCGGCGGCAAACACGACCGAGGTTTCCCGCAGCGCGGTGACCATCGCTGCGTCCGTCAGGGTGTAGGCATAGATGGCAAGGCCGTAGGAGATGGACCCGGCTACACCGCCGATGAGGCCATTGCGAAGTTCCGGCTTCAGGCTCGCGATCACCCTGCCCTTTCGCTGCCACAGCAGCACGGCCGTCACGCCGATCCAGTCCAGCAGGAACAGCCAGACGATGAAAGTGAACGGCGTCTCCATTGCCCGCGCCGCGCGCGTATCGGCCACGGCATAGAGGCCGACCCCCACCGCCGTCATCATCGCCCAGAACAGTGCTGACCGGTCGAGCCGGCGCCCGTCAGGTGTGCCGGACGTCGGCAGCGCAAAGACAAGGATCGAGAGGCTCGCGACCATCAACCCGGCTGTCTGCAGGAAGGACAGGTCCTCCTGCAGCCAGAAGAACGCCAGCACCGCGGTCGCCAGGGGGCCAAGGCCGCGCATCACCGGGAAGACCAGCGACAGCGCGCCCCGGTGCAGCGCTCGGATAGCGCAGAACTGGTAGAACCAGTGCACCGCCATGGACAGGAAGATCAGCCCCCAGGTCCCCGGCGGCGGCAGCGGCACGAAGGGCGCAAACGGCAACACCGTCAGCCCCATCGCCAGCGCCACAATAGCCCGCGTGGTGAGCACGTCCCCGCCGCGTTTTACCATGACATTGGTGATCGCAACCGTCAGGGCCGACATCAGGCAAAGCGCGACAGGAAGGAATTCTGGCCCCATGGCCTGCGCATAAGGGGGTTTTGCGCGAGGGGGAAGCAGCGTCAGGGTTTGACACCCCCTCCCCTTAAGGCATCCTGCCAGGCTGGAGGTTTCCCCATGGCGACACATGACCTGATCATCCGCGGCGGCACAATCATCGACGGCTCCGGCGCGCCGGCCTTCGAAGGCGACGTCGCCGTCTCCGGCGGCGTGATCACGGGCATCGGCAAGGTGGGCGGCAAGGGTCTCGAGGAAATCGACGCGCGCGGACAGGTCGTCACGCCCGGCTTCGTGGACCTGCACACCCATTATGACGGCCAGGCCGCCTGGGCCGAGGCCATCAGCCCCTCCTCGCTGCACGGCATCACCACCGCCGTGATGGGCAATTGCGGCGTCGGCTTCGCGCCGTGCAGGCCGGAAGACCACGGCCGCCTGATCCGCCTCATGGAAGGCGTGGAGGACATCCCCTACCCTGTTCTGGAGGAGGGCCTGCCCTGGAAGTGGGAAAGCTTCCCGGACTATCTCGATTTCCTCTCAGGCCGGGCATTCGACACCGACATCTGCGCCCAGCTGCCCCACGCCGCCCTGCGCGTCTTTGTTATGGGCGACCGGGGCGCCAACCGCGAGGATGCGACGCCCGCCGACATCGCGGCCATGAAACAGCTCGCCAAGGACGCCGTGATGGCCGGCGCGATGGGCTTTTCCACCTCTCGCACGCTGAACCACCGTACCTCCGACGGCCAGCCAACGCCGACCCTCACCGCCTCTCAGGAAGAACTCACCGGCATCGCCATGGGCCTCGCCGAGGCAGGGCGCGGGGTGTTGCAGTTCGTCTCGGATTTCAACGATCCGCAGAAAGAGGCCGCGATGCTGCGCCGCCTCGTTGAAGTCTCGGGCCGGCCGCTCTCGGTCTCCCTGGCGCAGGCGGATGTGGCGCCCGAAGGCTGGCGTCTGCTGCTCGGCGCCATCGAGACGGCCGCCGCCGAAGGCCTGCCGATCCGCGCGCAGGTCGCCCCGCGCCCCGTCGGCGTGCTGCTCGGCCTGGACCTGACGCTGAACCCGTTCAGCGCCCACCCGGTCTACCGCGAGATCGCGGACCTTGCGCATACCGAACGTGTGCGCACGCTAAGCCATCCGGACTTCCGCGCCCGCCTGCTGGCAGATCAGCCGAACACGGACAACCCGTTCCTGAAAGTAATGCTGCGCAGCTTCGGAAAAATCTTCCAGCTGTCAGATCCCGTCGACTACGAACCCGGCCCCGAGCGCACGCTGGCGGCCATCGCGGCCCGGCGCGGCGTCAGCCCCGAGGAAGTCGCCCTTGACCTGATGCTGGAACGGGATGGCCAGGGTATGCTCTACCTGCCCTTCCTCAACTACGCGCAAGGCAGCCTCGACCCGATCTCAGAGATGATGCAGAGCCCCGCGACGCTCCCCGGCCTCTCGGACGGCGGCGCGCATGTTGGCATGATCTGCGACGGCTCCTTCACCACAACGATGCTGACTCACTGGATCCGCGACCGCACCCGCGGCCCGAAGCTCAGCCCCGAACTCCTCGTTCACAAACAGTCTCGCGCCACCGCCGAATGGATCGGCCTCCGGGACCGGGGCCTGATCGCGCCTGGCATGCGCGCCGACCTGAACGTGATCGACCTCACGAACCTGAAACTCCACCTGCCGGAAGTCATACGCGACCTGCCCGCTGGCGGGCGCCGCCTGATGCAACGCGCCTCCGGCTACACCGCCACCATCCTCAAGGGCCGGATCACCCACCGCGACGGCACACCGACGGGCGCAAAGCCGGGACGCCTCGTGCGCGGCGCGCAGGCAGCGCCAGTGTCTGCCGTAGCGGCCGAGTAAGCTGAAGGCGCCCGCTCCGCCGGGAGAAGGGTGAGGCGGCTTTCTAGCCCTTAAAGCCAACCAGCGCCTTCGCAAATGCCGCCGCACTGAACGGCCGCAAGTCTTCGGCCTTTTCGCCGATGCCGATGAAGTGGATCGGCAGGTCGTGCGCTTCGGCGATGGCCACCAGCACGCCGCCCTTGGCCGTGCCATCGAGCTTGGTCATCACGAGGCCGGTGACGCCCGCCGTGTGCCGGAAGGCCTCGACCTGCGCGAGGGCGTTCTGGCCCACGGTTGCATCCAGCACGAGGATCACGTCATGCGGCGCCTCGGGATCGAGCTTCCTCAGCACCCGGACGACCTTGCCGAGCTCTGCCATCAGCTCGGCCTTGTTCTGCAGGCGGCCCGCGGTATCGACCAGCACGAGGTCCAGGTCCTCTGCCTGCGCGCGCTCCACGGCGCCATAGACGAGCCCGGCCGCATCGGCGCCGTGCGCCCCCGCCATCACCGGGATGCCGCCGCGCTCGCCCCACACCTTCAACTGCTCCACCGCCGCCGCGCGGAATGTATCGCCCGCCACGAGGAGTGCCCTGGCGCCCTGCGCCTGCAGCTTCGAGGCGATCTTGCCGATCGTCGTCGTCTTGCCGGACCCATTGACGCCGACAAACAGCACCACGCGCGGGCGCGGCCCATCCGAGAAATCGACGACTCGCTCGCGCGGCTTAAGGATCGCCTCAATCTCCTCAGCCAGTACGCTGCGGATTTCCTCGCCGGAGATCTCGCGGTCGAACCGGCCTTTGGCGAGCCCTCTGGTCACGCGCGCGGCGACCTTGGTGCCCATGTCGGACGTGATCAGCAGGTCTTCGAGTTCTTCCAGCGCCGCCGCGTCGAGCTTCCGGCGCCCCAGCGCCGCGAGGCCTTCCGTCAGGCGCGCCGCGGAGCGGGCGAGGCCCTCGCCCAGCTTGCCCAGCAGGCCGGGATCGTTCGCCTCGGCTTCAGCCGCAGCCCGCGCCGCCGCCTCGGCTTCGGCACGCAGGCGCTCATGCTCGCGCCGGTCTTCCAGCAGTTTCAGCTCGGCCGCAGCCCTGGCGCGCACGGCCTCGTCCTCGGCCTCCTGCGCCTCGCGCCGCTGGCGCTCTTCCCAGGCGCGGTTGGCCTCGGCGACCTTCGCTTCGATTTCGGACTTCTCGCGCGCCGCCGCTTCCTGCGCCGCGAGTTCTTCGGCCGACAGCTCCGGCGCGGGCATCGCTGCGCCGGCGGCCTTCGCCTCGTCGAGTTTCTTTTTCTTGCCGAACCAGAGGATCATGGGAGATGTGTTCCAAGCAATTGTTTGCCGTCATGGCCGGTAATCCGTACCGGGAGGACCTGTCCGCCCTCTCCTGCCAGAGCAGTGAGGCGCACGGGCGTAAAATCCGGAAGCCGGGCAGCTAGGCCGCGTTCGAGCAGCGCGCTGCGGGTTTCGCCCAAATGTCGCTCGAGGTGCCGCGCCAGCGCCGCCTCGCCAAACGCGCGCAGCCGCGCGGCGCGCTCCCTGATCAGGGGCTTTGCAACTTGCGGCATCTTCGCCGCCGGCGTGCCGGGACGAGGGCTGTAGGGAAACACGTGCAGGAAGGAGAGGCCGCACTCTTCCACCAGCCTTACAGAGCTTTCGAAATGGGCCTCGGTCTCGGTTGGAAAGCCTGCAATGATGTCGGCGCCCAGCGCGATGTCCGGGCGGACGGCGCGCAGACGCTGCGTGAGCTGAATGGCCTGATCCCGCCCATGCCGGCGCTTCATGCGCTTCAGGATCAGGTCGTCCCCGTGCTGCAATGACAGATGCAGGTATGGCGCCACGCGCGCCTCCCCC
>CALGEF010000237.1 GCA_937881755.1 uncultured Acidobacteriota bacterium | reverse complement strand
ATCTGTTCCGTCAGATCCTGCAGGCGGTGGTGATCATCGTGGGCGGGCTCGTGATGATGGCGCTGCTGGCGCAGGGCCTGTCGCGGACCGACCTGATCCTCGAAAACCGGCAATCGGCCCTCACTTACTTCTATATCGTGATGCTCGGCTCGCCGCAGGTCGTGGCGCTGCTGACCCCGCTGGCGATCTTCGTCGGCGCGGTCTGGTCGCTGAACCGCATCCACAAGGATTCCGAGATCGTGGTGGCGCAGGCCGCCGGCATGACCCGCTGGCAGGTTGCCTCGCCGATCCTCCGGCTGGCGCTGATGGGCGCGGTGATGCACCTTGCCGTCAACCTCTGGGTCCAGCCCGCCGCCCAGCGCACCCTGCGCGAGGCGGTTGCCGTGGCGCGCGCCGACCTTGCCGCAGCCCTGATCCGGCCCGGCCAGTTCACCACCAATGGCGAGCGGCTGACCTTCTATGCGCGCGAACAGGTGGGCGGCGAACTGCGCGGGGTCATGATCTCCGATATGACAGACCCCGCCTTCCCGACAGACATCCTGGCGCGGACCGCTGCGCTGGTCAGCGTCGACGGCAAGCCGACCCTCCTGCTGCGCGACGCGCTGAGCCAGCAGCTCGACGAGAACATGCAACTGTCGGTCCTCGAGTTCGACCAGTACATGTTCGACCTGACGGACTTCATGAAAGAAGACGCCGAACTGATCCTCAAGGCCTCCGACAAATACCTGCATGAACTCTTCTTCATCGACCGGAAGGACTATTTCCAGAACAAGGAAGCCGACGGCTTCCTCGCCGAGGCCAATGCGCGCCTGACCACCCCCTTGCTGAACATCGTGATGGCCATGCTGGCGATCCTGGCTGTGCTGGGCGGAGATTTCAGCCGGCAGGGCTATGGCCGCCGGATCGCCATCGCCTCGGCGGCCGCATGCGTGATCCTGGTGGTGCAGCTCGCCCTGCAATCGGCGGCGGCGGACGATCCGGGGCTCAACATCGCGCAATGGGCCGTGCCGCTGGCAGCGCTGGGCGGGCTCTGCTGGGTCTATTTCGGACGCGGCCGTCATATCGGCAAACGCCCTCCAGCGCGCGGTGACCTGCTTGCCGACCGGCAGGAGGCGGTAGCGTGATGCTGTCGCGGATCCAGCGCTACATCCTGAAGGAATGCCTCTCTGGCCTCGTACTGGTGCTCGGCGTGCTGCTGCTGGCGATCCTGCTGATCGACGTGGTCGAGCAGCTGCGCACCGTCGGCGGCGATGTCAGCCTCAGCCTGCTCAGCGCCCTGCGCCTGTCCCTGATGAAACTGCCGCTGCTGATCGAGCAGACGCTGCCCTTCGCGCTGCTGGCCGCGAGCATGCTGGCCTTCACCCGCCTCAACCGCCGGTCCGAGCTCTCGATCATCCGGGCGAGCGGCCTTTCGGCCTGGCGATTCCTGACGCCGGTCATCGTGCTGGCAGCCGGTCTCGGCATATTCTCGTCACTGGTGCTCAACCCGTTTGCGGCGCGCCTGGCGCAATCTTTCGAGTTCGAACGCGCGCGGCTGTTGCAGATCGGGCAGGAAACGCTGGCGGTCGCCGATACCGGGATCTGGCTGCGGCAGGGCGATGATACGAGCCAGTTCGTGATCCATGCGCGGCAGGTGCAGGATTCCGGGCGCACGCTTCTGGACGTGAAGCTGATCGAGGAGCAGCGCCTGTATGATGGCCGTCGTCCCACGAGCGATTTCGCCTTCGTGCGCCGTATCGACGCCGAACGGGCGACGCTGAATGACGGCTTCTGGCAGCTGGAAAACCTCGTCGAAAACCTGCCGAACCTGCCGCCGGAGCGCAAGGACAGCCTGGCCATCCCGACCTCGCTGGACGCGGTGACCCTGCTCGACAAGTTCGCCTCGCCCAACACCATCGGCTTCTGGGACCTGCCGGGGTTCATCCACGAAACCCGCGCGGCCGGCCTCGATGCCTCGCGCTACACGATGCGCTGGTACACCCTCACCGCGACCCCGGTCCTGTTCGTCGCCATGGCCCTGATCGGGGCCCTCGCCTGCCTGCGGCTGCAGCGGCTGGGCGGCACATCGCAGCTTCTGGCCACCGGTGTCCTGGCCGCCGTGGGCCTGTATTTCTTCACCCGGTTCTCCGCCAGCCTCGGGGCCACAGGCGCGGCGCCGCCGCCGGTTGCGGCCTGGTCACCGCCCCTGTTTGTGCTGTTCGTCAGCCTGGCGTTCATCGCTTACCGCGAAGATGGCTAACTCGGTTGCAGCCTTGACATGGCCCTACCCCCCGGACCATGTCTGCCGCCCTTAAAGCGGCGTTCCGAAAAGTGGGAACCGGTTTTCGGCAAAACGCCGCGACTATATATTGACTGGAAAAGCGTATGAAACTTGTCGTCGTCGAGTCGCCCGCCAAGGCCAAAACGATCAACAAGTACCTGGGCAAGGACTATAAGGTCCTGGCCTCCTATGGGCATATCCGCGACCTTCCCTCGAAGAACGGCTCGGTCGATCCCGGCAATGATTTCGAGATGGTGTGGGAGGCGGATGCCAAATCGGCCAAGCGCATTTCCGACATCGCGAACGCCCTGAAAGACGCCGACACCCTCATCCTGGCGACCGACCCTGACCGCGAAGGCGAAGCCATCTCCTGGCATATTGTCGAGGCGCTGAAGAAGCGCCGGGCGCTCAGGAAGGACATCGCGGTCGAGCGCGTCGTGTTCAACGCGATTACCAGGAGCGCCGTGACTACCGCGATGGAACACCCGCGCCAGATCGATGCCGAACTGGTCGACGCCTACCTCGCCCGCCGCGCCCTCGACTATCTCGTCGGCTTCAACCTCTCCCCCGTGCTCTGGCGCAAGCTGCCGGGCTCCCGCTCGGCGGGGCGCGTGCAATCGGTAGCGCTGCGCATCGTCTGCGACCGCGAGAACGAGATCGAACTGTTCCGCCCGCAGGAATACTGGAACATAGAATGCGAACTGCGCGCGCCGGACGGCACGGCCTTCACGGCCCGTCTTTACAGCCTGAATGGCGACACGCTGAAGAAGTTCACCCTCGGCAACAAGGGCGACGCTGACAGCGCGCTGGAGATCGTCAAGACAGGCGGCTATTCGGTCGCCAGCGTCGAAGCCAGGCCGGTGAAGCGCAATCCGCCGCCGCCGTTCATCACCTCAACGCTGCAGCAGGAAGCGAGCCGCAAGCTCGGCTTCAATGCTAAGCGCACGATGCAGGCCGCCCAGAAACTCTATGAAGAAGGCCGCATCACCTACATGCGGACCGACGGCGTCAACATGGCCGAGGAGGCCTATGCCGCCGCCCGCGCAATGATCCAGTCCAACTATGGCGCACGCTACCTGCCGGAAAACACGAGGCGCTATTCTTCGAAGGCGAAGAACGCGCAGGAGGCCCACGAGGCGGTGCGCCCGACCGACTTCAACCTGCGCCCCGAAGAGTATCACGGCGAAGGCGACCTGAAGAAACTCTACACCCTCATCTGGCGCCGCGCGGTGGCCTCCCAGATGGAGGCGGCGCTGTTCGAACGCACGACCATCGACCTCGCCTCGAGGGACAAGCGCGCCGTGCTGCGCGCGACCGGCCAGGTCGTCGTGTTCGATGGCTATATCAAGCTCTATACCGAAGGCCATGACGCCGGTGATGATGACGACGACGCCGAAGGCCGCCTTCCAAAAATGATGGAAGGTCAGCATGCAGACCTTCTGAAAGCCGACGCCAACCAGTCCTTCACGACGCCCCCGCCCCGCTACACCGAAGCCTCGCTGGTCAAGCGGCTCGAGGAACTCGGCATCGGCCGCCCGTCCACCTATGCCTCCACCATGTCGACGCTGGAAGACCGCGGCTATGTGCGCGTCGAAGGCAAGGCGCTGGTGCCGGAAGACAAAGGCCGCCTCGTCACCGCCTTCCTGGAGAACTTCTTCGCGCGCTACGTGGAATATGACTTCACCGCCGGCCTCGAAGAAAAGCTCGACGTCATCTCGGATGGCAAGCTCGACTGGAAAGCCTTCCTGCGGGACTTCTGGAAACAGTTCGCCATCGACATCGACGGCACCAGGGACCTGCGCGTCACGCATGTGCTCGATGCACTGAACGAGACGCTGGGCGCCTATGTGTTCCCGCGCACGGACGCCGAAGGCAACGCTATCGGGAACCCGCGACAATGCCCGCTCTGCAAGGAGGGCGAGCTGTCGATGAAGCTCGGCAAGTTCGGCGCCTTCGTCGGCTGCTCGCGCCATCCCGAGTGCAAGTACACGCGCCAGTTCTCCGCCGAAGGCGGCGAGAGCGCCATCAACCCGGACGGCAACGAGATCGGCATCCACCCCGAGAAGGGCGAGATGATCCTGCTGAAATCCGGCCGGTTCGGGCCCTATGTCGAGATGGCCAACGGCGAGAAGCCGAAACGCGCCAGCCTCGCCAAGGCTGACAGTCCGGACACATTGACCCTGTCGCGTGCTGTCGAGCTGCTCAGCCTGCCGCGCGAGATTGGCCTGCACCCGGAAGATGGCGAGATGATCCTCGCCAATTTCGGCCGCTTCGGACCCTACGTGCAGCACGGCAAGACCTATGCGAACCTCAAGGATCCGACCGAGGTCTTCTCCATCGGCATCAACCGCGCGGTCGACCTGATTGCCGACAAGCGCGCCAAAGCGGCGGCCGGCGGCGGACGCGGCGGTGTCGCGGCACTGAAGACGCTGGGCGACCACCCGGATGGCGGCCCTGTCGAAGTCTTCGCAGGCAAGTACGGGCCTTATGTGAAGTGGGGCAAGGTCAACGCCACGCTGCCGAAAGAGATGGCGCCGGAGACGGTAACGCTCGAAGCGGCGCTTGAACTCATCAACGCCAGGGCAGGCTCCGGCACCGGTAAGAAGAAGGCCGCGCCGAAGAAAGCGGCGGCCAGGAAGCCTGCCGCTGCCAGGAAGGCGCCTGCGAAAAAGAAACCGGCGGCAAAGAAGGCCGGCGCCTGAACCGGCCCCCCTTCGGCAACTCTTTTGTAAGCTCGCGGAGGAATTGTCCCGCCTTTCGCTTCGGCGTAGGGTCAGATCCTTGGGTCAAGGGGGCAATGCGATGATGGAACTGAAACCACTCCGCGCGATATCGCTGGGTTTACTACTGATCGTGTCCGCTTGCGCGACGAGCGAAGTGGCCCGCCCGCCCGAGACGGTGCCAGACGCGGGAAGGCCGCCGCCGCAAAAACCGAAGCAGCCTGCGAAGAACGTGTTTCCCGCGGCGATGTCAGTCTGCCCCGGCATGACAGTCTCGAACCGTCCGGACACGGACGCAAACCTGCAGATGACCGGCTACACCCCGTTCGTCGTCGCGGCCGGCAAGGTCACGCTCGCCACCGCGCCGGTGAAAGCGGCCTGCTTCTCCTCCGGATTCGGCCCGCGCAGCTTCAGCAACCACAAGGGCCTCGACTATTACAGCCGCGACGCCGTGGACATCTATGCCGCCGCCGCAGGCACCGTGAAGGAGCAGTCGACCCGCGACGATTTCGGCAACCAGCTCGTCATCGATCATGGCAACGGCGTGTTCACCCGCTACGCCCACCTGCAGGAATTCGGCGCCGGCATCAAAGTCGGCCAGAGCGTGCGCGCGGGCGAGGTCATCGGCCTGATGGGCAACACCGCCTCCTATATAATCGCGCGCCACCTCCACTACGAAGTCCTCCTCGGCGACTGGGGCGGCCAGGCAGGCTCCTTCGCGCTCAAGCCGGTGGACGTGCTGAGCCTGCCGGCAGCGCGGGCGGCAAGCTAGCGCCCGCGTTTTTTCCCGCGCATTCCGCCGCAAACTCCCCTATATGCGGCCTCATGAGCTTTCCAGACCGCCAGACTGTCCTTGATTTCCTGAAAGAAAACCCCGCCGCCACGTCCAAGGCCGATATCGCCCGGGGCCTCAGGGTGAAGGGCAAGGAGCGCGCCATCCTGCGCGAAGTGCTCGAGGAACTGGAGCGTGAAGGCAAGCTGGAGCGCACCGGCAAGCGCAGCTTCGCGCAGACCGACCGACCGCCGCCAAGCGGCCTCGTCGAGTTCACGCGCCTCACCCGCGAGGGCGACCTGGTCGGCCAGTGTGTCGGTGACCACGGCCTGTTCGGACCGGAGCTGATCTATGGCGGCCCCTCCGGCAAATCCCGCTCGCGCGCGCCCGGCAAGGGCGACCGGGCAGTGTGCAAGATGTCCGGGCGCGAGGATGGCTCCTGGCGCGCCTATGTTGTCACGCTGCTGGAAAAGCGCGTCAGCGAACGGATCGTCGGCCTCTACAACAAGACCCCGCATGGCGGACGCGTCACCCCGGCGAGCCGCAAGGAGCGCCGCGAACTGCTGATCCAGGAAGCCGACCGCAAGGGCGCCGGCGACGGCGATCTCGTGATTGCCGAGCCGAAACCCGAAGGCCGCCGCCAGTACGGCCCGCCGCTGGGCGTCATCAGGGAAGTGATCGGTCATATCACGGACGCCCGCTCGGCCAGCCTGATCGCGATCTATGCCAACGATATCCCGGTCGACTTTCCCGAAGAGGTGCTCGCTGAGGCGAAGACCAGGGAGCCCGCGAAAGTTGCGCGCACGGACCTCACCGGCGTCCCGCTCATCACCATCGACCCGCATGACGCGCGCGACCATGACGACGCCGTCTATGCCGAAGAACTCCCCGATGGCTGGAAAGTCCTCGTCGCGATTGCCGATGTCTCAGCCTACGTCACCGAAGGCTCCGCCCTCGACAAGGAAGCCGAGAAGCGGGGCAACTCGACCTATTTCCCGGACCGCGTCGTGCCGATGCTTCCATTCGAACTCTCGGCCGACGCCTGCTCGCTGAAGGAAGGCGAACTGCGCCCCTGCCTCGTGGCGGAGATGATCTTCTCCAGGGATGGCAACAAGCGCTCCCACCGTTTCCTGCGCGCCAACATGCGCTCGGCCGCAAAGCTCACCTATGAAGAGGCGCAGGCCGCCATCGACGGCAAGCCGGGCGGCAAGGCCGGCGAGATCCTCGACACCGTCCTCAAGCCCCTCTGGGGCGCCTACGCCGCCGTCTCGAAGGCCCGCGATG
>CALGEF010000236.1 GCA_937881755.1 uncultured Acidobacteriota bacterium | reverse complement strand
CAAACGCGCAGAAAAATACCGGGCCTCTATCTCCCGGCGGCAAGACCAACAGCAGCCGCAACGCAAAAAAGCACGCCCTGCTTTAAAAAAATGTGGTTGCCGCTGGAGAAGCCCAGGAACTTGATGACGCGCTGCCCGAAGCACTGATTAATGAGCACCAGCCAACAACCGCATCAGAAATCCTGCTCGTCGTCCGTTTCCCCTCGCCTTTTGGCGAGAGAAGCGGCTGGCGCTCGCCTGATGCAGAATTCGGTCATGCCGGCTCGCGCATAAGCGCCTTGCGTACATGCTCGGGGTCGCGGGCGATCACCGCAAGATAAGCTCGCGCGGGTTGATCGGGCTGTGAACGCCCCTGCTCCCAATCACGAAGTGTGCCAAGCGGAATATGATAGCGCTGCGCAAACTCCTGCTGTGTGAGAGAAAGCGCACGGCGCAGGGTTTTCACACGCGCGACGGGCTTCATGCCAGCGAGCGCTTTTGCCGTCAGCGGACGATTGTCAGGGTCGGCCTTCGCGGCTGCGAGGACCTTAGCCTCTGTCATCGTCCTCGGCTCGGCCGGCTTCACGATAACCTTCCGGCCGCCACGTACGCGGCTAAGCGTGCCGTCACCAGCCATTTTTACGATAGTATGAGTCTTGCTCATTCTTTGTTGCCCTGCGTGCCGGGATCAGGCGGATACGTGTCTCGCGTTCCGTGTACACAACGACCAGATTGGTTCCATCCGCCATTCCCAGGAGAACCGTGCGGACTTCGCCGCAGTCTTCCCGGTCGTCGATCTGTTCTATGCCGAACGGGTCACGAAACGCCTTTGCCGCAAACTCAAAGCTCACGCCATGTTTGAGGAGATTATCCCGGGCTTTTACGCTGTCCCGTTGAACTCAATCATTTACTACTGATATCCCGTAGTCTGTCAAAGGAAGAGACGCGTCGCGGCATCGAAACAGCGGGTTCGCGTCCTCGGCCGGCGTTCACCGGGCGCCCGGGCCTACCTGATGTCGCTGCAGGCCTACACGCCCCGCCGCGCCCGGACGGGGAAACCCTGACCCGCTGCCGGCGGGTCAGGCGGCCACTGCCCTGCCCTGCGCCCGGCGGATGATCTCCGCCTCGGTGCCCTGCAGCGCGTAGACACCCGTGAGCCGCACTTCGCTCCCGTCGGCGGCATCTGCCGCACGTTCGAGCTCCAGCGCCACGTCATCGTCGCAGAAGTCGCAGAAATCGATGTTGTCGACGAGGTCAGAGAAGACGAGCAGCCATCTGGCGCGGCGCCGGATCCCGTCGCGCACCCAGCCGCAGAACTCTTCAGAAACATCATATCGCTGGCTCAAGATCGCACTTCCCTGTTTAATTTACCCGTGAATGTTCCTTATATGTTCTGGCCCGCCCTGTCAACGCAGGACACGCCGCTTCGGGGGCCTCATGACGGGCTGGCCCATCTCCGGGGGCCTGGCATCAGGCTGGCATTTCCGGGGGAAGGCTCCGGCCGCCGCAGGGTCCGGGGAAGAGCGACCGTCGTCAGGGCCGTCGTCAGGGGCTGCGCCCCGGCGCCTCTGCGTTGCCCGCATCCGGCGGATGCTTCGCTGGAGAGGCCGGTTACCATACCCGCCTCTCCAGCAGCTTGTCCGCGGCCTGCGCCACGCGCTCATCCGGATCGTTGCGATACCGCGCATAGAGCGAGAGCAGATCAACTGTGTTGCCGGGACTCAGAACGGCAGGATCGTAGCGCCAGGTCTCGATGATTGCCTCGGCTTCATACGCATAGTGGAAGTCCTCAATGGCGTGTTCTTCAAAGAACTGCTGCCTATGGTCTGCATCAATGGCGAAGGTCGCCAGCGCAGGCGCCGCGAGGTTAGTGAGTTCAGCCAGCGCCGCTTCACCGGCGAGCAACATCGGCGGGCGGGCATGTTTGAAGCGGACAGCGTGAGAGCCGCGCACCGGGCTGCGGAGCGCGGCTTTGCTGCGTTCGATCAGGTTACGCGGAGAGTCGGTGAACGTGAGCACCTTCTCACGGCCCAGTTTCTCGACGGTGGCGAGCTCGCGCCCGGCGAGCTCGTCGAACGCCCGCCCAATCGACATCGCGGAGTATTTGAGATCACCGGCCAGCATCGACGGCGTCGCGTGATCGTAGGGCTGGCGCAGCGCATAGTGGAACAGAACAAGCTGCGCGACCGGTGACAGGAACTCACCGCGTCCGCGATCCGGCGAACGGTAGTGTTCACGCAGATCCGTAGCCAGCTGCGGAATGTAGAGCTGGTTTCCCGGAACCGCAAAAGGCACGCCTTTGGAGACCAGACGCGCGCGAAGCGCCGAACTCATCTGCTTGCAAGCGTAAACCACGGTGCCGTCAAAGCTGCCGGCGACAAAGGCAGCGTGCCTGGCGATTTCGGTGGGCGCAGCCTCCGGCGTACCGGGCGCGGCCATAAAGAGGCACGGCTGATCGGCGATGGCTGTGGCATAGAAGCGATAACGCGCCACCAGAAATACCGGCAGGCTGCCCCTCCC
>CALGEF010000235.1 GCA_937881755.1 uncultured Acidobacteriota bacterium | reverse complement strand
GCATCACCTTTACGCCCGCCTGCGCCAGCGCCGTCGCAATGCCGAGCCCGATGCCGGAGGCCGCGCCGGTCACGAACGCTGTCTTTCCCTCGAGTGATTTCATGTTGTCCTCCCTGACTTTTGCCCATCCTGCGCCTGCCGCTTCTGCGGCGCAATCGGCTCCCCAGCGTCAGCTTTGACCGCTGCCCTGTCATCTGCGAGAACGGCCGGCATGGACGCTGGCCTGATCCTCGACACGCTGGAGCGCGCCAGCGAAAGATGCGCCGACCCCGCGCCGCTGATATATCGGCGCCTGTTCGAATTGCGCCCCGAATTCAGATCCCTCTTCGTCATGGACACCGATGGCGGCGTGCGCGGCTCGATGCTTACGACCTGTTTCAACTGCATCCTCGGCCTGATCGAGGAGAGCGCCACGCAGCGCGTAATCCTCTCGTCGTCCCGCTTCGCTCATGATGGCTATGGCGTCCCCGCGCAGGACTTCGACCTGATGTTCATCGCCATCCGGGACACCTTCTGCAGCCTGCTCGGCCCAGACTGGACGCCGGAGACCGACGCAGCCTGGACCGATCTCCTCACCGGCATCGCGTCCATAGAATAAGTGCTGGCTTCGCCGGAAAGCGTCCATTACGTCAGGTCAAACACCAGTCTGGGGAACCTCGCCATGAACGACTTGCAAACCGGAACGTACGGCGCCATCTCGCGCGCCAATCACTGGATCGTCTCGCTCGCCTTCTTCGGCATGCTGGCGGTCGGGTTCATTCTCTCGAATGATGTGCTGACGCGTGAAGAGGCTGGCCCCCTGCGCGACCTGCATAAGGCCACCGGGACGGTCCTTCTGTTCGTCGTTGCCTGGCGTGTCATCTGGCGCCTGCGTCAGGGCTTTCCCGCGCCGGTGCCCGGCCTCGCGGCCTGGCAGGTCACCGCCTCGCGCCTTGTGCACTGGGGCCTGCTCGTGGCGCTGATTGTCATGCCGCTGTCGGGCATGCTGATGTCGCTGCTGGGCGGGCGGTCGATCGATATGTTCGGTCTTTTCGCCATTCCGCCGCTCGCGGAGATCGAAGGCGCCGGCAAACTCGCCCGCGCGGTCCACGGCTACGCCGCCTGGGCGCTCGCCGCGCTGATTACGCTGCACGTCGCCGCCGCTTTGAAACACCTGGTCGTGGACAAGGATGGCACGGTGGCCCGGATGGTGACGGGCAAGGCGCCTCGGTGATTGCAATTCGCGCCTTTCGGGGCGTATCCTGTTCCCGTCAGACCCGCTGCATCAGACAAAAGCGGGCAGGGAGGAACCATGCAGATCACACCGCTTGCTGGCGCCGGCGCGGAGATTACCGGCGTTGACGTCCGTCATCTCTCGTCCGGAGAATTCGATTCCGTGCGTCAGGCCTATGCCGATCACGGCGTCATCTTCTTCCGCGACCAGTCTCTGACCGAGCAGGACCATATCGCCTTTGCGCGCCGCTTCGGGCCGATCAATATCAATCGCTTCTTCCAGGCGCATGAGCGCTATCCGGAAATCGCCCTCGTCCTGAAGGAGAAGGAGCAGAAAACCAATATCGGCGGCGGTTGGCACACGGACCATTCCTATGATGCCGAGCCGGCCATGGGATCCGTCCTCGTCGCGCGCCAGCTGCCGGACGCGGGCGGCGATACCTGGTTTGCGTCCATGTACACGGCCTACGATACGCTGGACGACGCCACGAAGGCCGAGGTCGCCGGCCTTCGCGCGGTGCATTCGGCCAAGCACATCTTCGGCTCGGGCAACGATAATCATTACAAGGCAAACCGCGACACGGACGGGCGGATCGGAAACACGGCGGCGGCCGATGTGCTGGACGATGTCGTGCATCCGGTGGTGATCACCCACCCGCTGAGCGGCAAGAAGGCGCTCTACGTCAATCCCGCCTTCACGATGCGGGTTGAGGGCTACCAGGAAGACGCGTCAAACGCGCTGCTGATGCGTCTCTACGCGCATGCAATGAACCCGGACCATGCCCACCGCTTTAAATGGCAGCCCGGCTCGGTCGCCTTCTGGGACAACCGCGCCACCTGGCACTGGGCCATGAACGACTATCACGGCGAACGCCGCCTGATGCACCGCATCACGATCGAAGGCTGCGCCCTGAACTGAGCGCTACTCGAACTTGAACTCGACGCCGATCTCCAGGCCGCTTTCCCAGCGCTTCAGGCAGGTGCGCGGATACTTGAACTGCGGCAGGCGCAGCTCGAACTCGTCCGGCAGCAGCACGCCTTCCGGGACCGCAAGGCGTGCCCCGCCCGGCGAGACATCGCGCACTTCCACTTCCTGCTTGCGGAACCAGCCGAGTTTGATCAGCCCCCGCGCATCGACGCGGGCGCGCTGGCCGCGCCGGTTGAACTTGCCCACTTCGAGACGCCGGGTATTGAAGGGCTGGCTGGACATGGCGGTTCCGGAGCTGGAGCAAAGGCAGGCTTCAGCGTCGTTATCGCACAAAAGGTGTAAAGGCTTGGCGAAACCGCTTGTTACAAATTTGGAACCGGGCATTTACCAATCGGCTACTCTTTGAAGGACCAGAATCGACATGAGCTCAGACGTATCGATCCGGCAGCAGGGCGGCCTCGGCCGCATCACGCTCACCCGCCCCTCGGCCCTGCACGCCCTCAACACGCCGATGTGTGCCGCCATCCTTGAGGCCGTCACGCGCTGGGCCGCAGACCCGTCCATCCAACTGATCTGGATCGATCATCAAGCGGGAACGCGCGGCTTCTGCGCCGGCGGCGACATCCGCATGCTGGCTGAAAGCGGGGCAGGGGACGCCTCCGAAGCCCGTGATTTCTTCCGTACCGAATACCGCATGAACGCCGCCCTCGAGGCCTTCCCGAAACCTATCCTCGCCCTGATCGACGGCGTTACCATGGGCGGCGGCGTCGGTCTCTCCGTCCACGGATCGCACCGCGTCGCCACCGAACGCACCGTCTTCGCCATGCCGGAGACCGGTATCGGCCTCTTCCCGGATGTCGGCGGCGGCTGGTTCCTGCCGCGGCTCGGCGGCGAACTCGGCACCTGGCTCGCCCTCACCGGCGCCCGCCTGAAAGGCGCAGACGTCGCGGCCGCCCGCGTCGCCACCCACTACATGCCGTCCGAACTTATCCCCGCGCTCGCCAAGCAGATCGAGGTGGCCGACTTCTCCGCCGGCGCCGCCGAACTCCTTGGCGAGATCCTCGTTCGCTTCACCCACGCCGTCCCCGCCGGCAGCTTCGAAGCCCACCGCGCCACGATCGACCGCTGCTTTGCGTTCGCCCGCGCTGAAGACATCCTCGCCGCCCTCGACGCCGATGCCAGCGACTGGGCCCGCACCGAAGCCGCCACTCTGCGCGCCAAAAGCCCCGAAACCGTCAAGGTTGCCCTTGGCCAGCTGCGCGAAGGCCGCGCCGCCGAAACCTTTGAAGACAACATGCGCATGGAATTCCGCATCGGCTGGCGCAAGGTCCAGAGCGCCGACTTCCTCGAAGGTGTGCGCGCCGTCATCATCGATAAGGACAACGAGCCCGTCTGGAAGCCCGCCCGGCTGGAAGATGTCACCGAGGCCGATGTCGCCCGCTACTTTGCCCCACTCGGCGCAGACGAACTGACCTTCGCCCCCTGAAGCCCGGGTCTGGACAGGCCCCGGGCAGGGCGCCGATAGTTGAACCATCAAAGCAGCAGGGATGATGGTAAATGCGCGGCGAAGTCCTGAAGCCAGACGATGCGACCGGCCCCGGCCTGATCCTGGGCGAGGACGGCAGGCGCTACCATTTCACGTCCGCCCGCGTGCACAAAGGCGCCGCCCTGGCCGCCGGTAGTCCCGTAGACTTCATTGCCCTCGGCGAAGACGCGCGCGACATCTATAATTTGAACTGGACGCCGTCTCCAGCAGTCAATACAAGTATTGACGCGGCCTATGCTCCAGCAGTTCCCGCGAAATCTGAAGGAATACTCAAGTACTTCATCCGGGTCCTGACGCGGAACTATTTCAATTTCAGTGGCCGCGCCCGCCGCGCTGAGTACTGGGGCTATCTCCTGTTCTTTTTGATCACTCTGGTCGTGCTGTTCGTTATCGACGCCGTAATATCCGCGGCCTTCTTTGGCATGGATACATATGGAAATCCGAACTTTTTCCCGATCCTGACCATTCTGTTCTA
>CALGEF010000234.1 GCA_937881755.1 uncultured Acidobacteriota bacterium | reverse complement strand
CGAAGTATAAAATCAATCAGAGCGGCGACTACTTTGACAAATACCGACACCGTCAGTAAACCGAAATATAAACTGAGATTGACGATAGTTTAGTGACTTCAATCTAGATTCTCCTTCGAGTTATCCCGAATACGAGGGTGGTATGAAAAAATTTATCGTGACGGGCGCCGCCGTAACGGCTTCTTTGCTGGCGGGAGAAGTGGCGGCGGCCCAAACCGGGGACGGTTCCTCAATCGAATTTCGCGCAGAAGTTGCGGCGAGCTGCAGAGTTGTCTCAGTGGCGCTGACGACAATGAATGGCGTCGACGGATTTTTGATTCAGACAGTGTGTAATAGGGAAAACTTCCAGATAGCACTGCGCACATCCGAAGAGACGCTGAAAGTCAGCCAGGCCAGCTCGGAAGACGCCCACGTGACACCCTTAGAGCAGCAAGGCGAAATAGTTATTCGCCCCTATTCTCCAGGCCTTCAACGCGTTTTCGTTGAGACGCCAGATGCGCTGCAACTCTCCGGTTTACTGGCTGTTGATATCCGCAGCTCATAGTCACGCTGAATGACAGGAGTGCTCCGGCCTGACTGCGTCAGGCCGGACGCTTCGACCTTTTTCATCCTGAGCGCAATTTATCCGACAATCAGGATCCACTTTTCGGATTGCGCTCTAGAATGGCGTAAAACTAAGCGTCACAGTATCCCGGTAGATGCCAGCGTAAGGCATGTCATTTGCCGGACGCGGCAGGATGCTGACCTCTATCAAGCTTGCTCGTTCCATGACGTTTGTAAAGGAAAGGTCCAGAGCGCCGGGGCCAGGGCTCAGATTAACCGGCGTGCCTGCGATGCGCATCGTATAGGGAATGGTATGACCGGTTCCGCCCTCATGCCGCAAATGGCCGTTATTCAGCGAAGATGCCGAGACGCGAACTCCCGTATTCGAGCGAAAATGGAACGTCGTTGTCCCTGTCGCCCCATTTGTCGGATCGCCCAGCGTAATGGTCTCCTGCCCATCGGCCGAAGAGGCGAGAAGCTGCATCACGGGGACGACATCACTGGTCAGGTTAAACGATACAGGTGCACCCTCACCAATCTGCGCCTGTATGAGAGAGGTGTAAATGCCGGCCCGCCTGAACTGTCCAGCAGACAGATCTACAATGTTTAACGCGACGCTCTCGCCGGCGACAAGTCGCTGGCGCGCTCCCAGGCTCAGTTCCAGGCGAAGGCCGGCGAGGCTGGCGTCCTGGTTACCCGGATAATTCCCTGTCAGGTCTTGAAGGCTGTCTGGATTGCGGAAAGCCGTCGCCACCGGCTCCGCTACAGACCCGGAAGAAATCACAGCCGGCAGCTGCGCACATTCGGCAGGTGGATCTCCGCCATCCACTGAAAGCTGTATTATGACGCGCGTATCAAGAACCCCTGCGGGATCATAGATATCGCCTTGCATCTGATCGAGACGAACAGAGTAGCCGGGGCACGCCTGCGCATGGGCCATGCTTGAGGAAAGTAAAATCCCAACAATCGCCGTTATAAACGTACGCATGCTGCCATTACTCCATGATTATACTACCAAGGTTCACGAATGCTTCGTCATCAGCAGATATCTCGAACTCGTATATCAGTCCACGGTCAGGCAGCATTGCGCGATAACGTCCCGGCTCCAGATTCGGGAAAGCGACCCGCCCATTTCGATTGGTGAAGACGATTTGCTCTTCCTTCGTTTCAAGTGAAATGAGGCGGATGTATACAAGCGCGAGAGGTTCACCGTCGAATGTCAGATTGGCAATCGCAGTTCTGAAATCATCACGCCCGACTGTCACGACGATGCCGCTGCGCGCGCCGGGCAGGACGGAGAAGACTGTATCACCCGCATCATAACCCGCCGGACTCGAAGGCATGTTGACGTTGAAGGTCACCGGCCGATACGGATTATCGACGCGCGCAAGAACGGGTCCAAACCCCTGTCCGGCGGCATCGACCCGGCCGGAGGCTGAACCGCGCCGTATTTCAATCGGCGTATTGGCCAGCGTCGGGTGACGACGGACCATGAAGAAGCCGCGCCCGGGCTCGCGTCCGACGCCCAAGGTACCATCTGCAAAACCGATACCGCTCGTAACGCGCGCCGTAATGGTTTCTCCAGCGGCTCCTGGCGGCGGGTTAATCCGGGATGTCGCGTTCAAATCAGCCTCATATCGGTTCTGAATATAGCCGATGCGGCCAGCTAACCGCTGATCGCCGTCGCGATCTTCGGCCGAAATCCGGTAGTTGAAGTCCTGGGCCACAGCTCTGCGGGAGCGGGAGTACTCGGCTCGCGACGTGCGCGCCTGGGTGTCATAGCTTGCAATGCCGAAGTTTCGTGCGCCAAAGGCTCTTGAGATGCTGAGGAAGGCTCCGCTGGTATCATTGCCTTGAGCGGTTCGGCCGTACCGCGCCGACAATCCAACCTGGAAGGCGTCAAGCCGGCGCGAGATGCTGAGAGACGCAATACGATCAGTACCTGGGAGCCCATAACGCTCAGAAGCCGAGACACCAACACCCACTCCGACATCCCGGCCAAGGGCGAAGCGATAGTTGGCGGATAAATCGTACCGCAGGTTGGACAACAAAGCTGTGTCATTGATGGTCGTAAAATTTTGGCCGGTGTGATCAATGCCGAAGGTGAGCTGATCAGTGCTCGTGAAAAACCCATCGGCCCGCAAAGTCAGGCTGGCCGCATATCCGGAGCCGGCGAACTCGGACTGGCTGGCAGCGGCCTCCAGCAATACCACGCCGCGCGGGGCCCCCCATGCAATCGATCCACCGGCATTCGTTACCTGAGGCGTATAGGCCGCGTGCACGCTTGCCGTGAGCTGGTCGGTGAGGCCGCGCGTATAGAATGCGCTGGCAACAATATCGCTCGAATAATTGAAGCCGGTTGACATCTCGTCACGCAAGACGCCCAAAGAGAAGCTGAACT
>CALGEF010000233.1 GCA_937881755.1 uncultured Acidobacteriota bacterium | reverse complement strand
CTAGCCGCCATCAGGCGGCGACCGCTCAAGGCTGATCGATCTCACGCTCAAAGCAAAATCGCCATCGACACTATCGGCGATGATGAAGCCAAGCTCATTAACCTCCAGTGGCGAGATCTCGCTGGCGGGGACGATGCGGCCGAAAACGCTTGGGACGAAATCGCTGAGGGCTACGCGAACACTCGACCACTCCCCCTCCGGGCTGATCGGGATAGCTGCCTGATACGAAACGTACCTACCGCCAAAACGGGCGTTTGTGCGCGCAATCAGCTGATAGGCGCGGCCATCAGATTTTATCGAAAGAACAAAGGCCCGCGCACCTTCCAGCGCCCCGGGCTCCATTTCGCGGCGAACCGAAGAGAACCCACCGCCCTTTGTATTGATCGACCCCGTGAAGACCAGTCGGCCTTCCTCTACAACGCCTGCGCCCAGAGAGCGCCCGCCCATGACGTCGTCATTCACGGTTCGCCAGGCCCGCGCCTCCGCCGGCGATTCAAAAGAAATAAGCGGTGCGATGGATGTTTCCTGTGGCGTGGCAAAGCTGGCCATTGCTGCACCAGCACAGATAAACGCAGTAAGTAAAGTGATGCTACGAATATCCATATCAAGAAGTACGCTTGCCGATCGCCAATGGATCGAAGCGGCCGTCTTTCATCCATTCTACGCAGAAGCCTGCCCCAGGCTGCCAATGCGCGGATTGTGGCGATCAGGCTGACCCGCCCAAGAGCCGCCAGTCATCGTGCCGCAATAGAACCGGCAATTCATCGCCGATATCGGTCATTGATACAGTCCGACCTAGAAATGATCGCAACCCGCCAAAATCAACTTGTCCAGCGATCGATTTGTGTTTCAACGAACTCGGCCACTACCGATTTTTTTAGACCTAGTCCCGCGCATTCACTGTTCTCCGTCCTAATATCAACTGCCCTCTGACACAGAAAAAAACAACGCCACGAGCGGACCGTTAATATAGTAGTTGTTCCGCCCCGCAGGATGCTTGGTGACAAGGCCCTTTTCGGCCAGCTGCTCGAGATACTTGGTCGCTGTGGGGCGACTGACATGCAAGTCGGTCATCACATACTCGATGCGCGTGTAAGGATGGCGGAAAAGATTATTCAGGAGATCCTGACTATAGATTTTGGGTAGGTCGCGGCGCAGGCGTTGCTTGTAGTCGGCCATAAGGCCGCGCAGCCCGACGACGAGTTGCAACGTCGTGCGAGAGGTCTCGGCAACGGCTTCTAGAATATAGAGGGTCCAGGCCTGCCAATGTTCCGGGGCGCCACCGGAGTCGCGCACGGCCTGCAGTAAGCGATAATAATCATTCTTCGTGCGTGTAATGTGACGGCTTAGATAGAGTATTGGAATCTCAAGCAGGCCGGTACGCGTGAGGTATAGCACGTTCAGTATACGCCCGATGCGGCCGTTGCCGTAAGGGAAGGGGTGAATGCTCTCGAACTGGTGATGCAGAATCGCCATTTTGATCAGCGGATCGAGGTGGCTTGCTTCATCATCGTTGATGAAATGTTCCAGCGCCGCCATCAGGTGCTCAATCTCTTCGGGGCGCGGCGGCACGTAGACGGTTTCGCCCGTCCGGTCATTGCGCAGTTCAGTGCCCGGCAGTGTGCGGAAGCCATCGCTGCGCCCTTTGAGCAGGCGGAACATGGCGATGACGGCGCGGTTCGTGATAAGACCGCTATGGCTACGCATCTCGTTTAGGCCGAGTTTCAGCGCGTCACGGTAGAGTGCCACTTCCTTGGCTGCCGGCGAGCCCGGGCCTTCCGGGAAAACTTCGATCTGGAAGAGTTCGTCCTGTGTCGTGACAATGTTCTCGATTTCGGAGCTGGCCTTAGCTTCCTGCAATGCGAGCGTGTTGATCAGGATGCCCTGATTGGGGATAGATTGCGCTGCGCCTTTGAGTTCTGCAAGCGCACGATTTGCACGGGCCAATGCCTTCAGCACCTCCACCGTCTCAAGATCGACCGGCGGAGGCAGTTCTGGCAGCCTATAGGCGGAAGGGGCGTTCGGACGGGTCATGTTATGTAAACAAAAAGCGATTTTCTTTACATGCCCAGTCCGAAGTGTAAAGAATCCGGCGTTCCGTAACGCTCTGAACCGCGCCTGAAAACCCGTAGGCTGTTTGGCTCGGCTCCTGCAATGTCGGTGCTTTCCTCTGGCGATGAAAAGTCATGGGTCCAGGCTTCTGCCGCAGGAATGGTCCTGACCGGCCTTTTAGGGCCAAAAAACGCCCCCTGATCGAGCCCCGGTCCCTATTCCTTCGCCTCCGGAAACAGCTGCCGCGCCAGATAGGTGAACTCCAGCGCCGAGCGTTTGGCCCTGGCCGTCTGGTCGGCTGCCGCCGCGTGGCCGCCGTCCATGTTCTCGAAGTAATAGAACGGCAGGCCCGCTTCCTCGAAGCGTTTCGCCATCTTGCGGGCATGGCCCGGATGCACCCGGTCGTCCTTCGTGGAGGTCACGAAGAAGGGCGCGGGATAAGGCTTCGAGGCATCGAAGTTCTGGTAGGGTGAGACTGTCTCGAGAAAGGCGCGCTCTTCCGGCACGTCCGGCGAGCCGTATTCGCCGACCCAGGACGCGCCCGCCAGCAGAAGGTGGTAGCGCAGCATGTCGAGCAGCGGCACCTGCACAATGACCGCGTTCCAGAGGTCAGGCCGCTGGTTCAGCATCACGCCCATCAACAGGCCGCCATTCGAGCCGCCCTGGATGCCGAGATGTTCCGGCGAGGTGATCTTCTTCGCGATCAGGTCTTCGCCGACCGCGATGAAGTCATCATAGATGCGCTGGCGATTGAGCTTCAGGCCCGCCTGGTGCCAGTTAGGGCCGAACTCGCCGCCGCCGCGGATGTTGGCGAGCACATAGGCCCCGCCCTGCTCCAGCCAGTTGCGCCCCGTCACCGGGCTGTAGCCCGGCGTCATCGACACCTGGAAACCGCCATAGCCGTAGAGCAGGGTCGGCGCCTTGCCGTCCAGCCTGATGTCTTCTCACCGCTCCTGCCCGCCTTCACTCTGCTCGCC
>CALGEF010000232.1 GCA_937881755.1 uncultured Acidobacteriota bacterium | reverse complement strand
CCGCTTCGGCAAGCATCCGGGCGCGGCGCAGGTCCGTGCCGTCCTCAGCGACCGAGAGCAGGGTCAGTGTCGCGGCGGGGCTGGTCAGCGTGGCGATCTTGTCGATCTGCTCCAGATCGATTTCGAGACGCGTCAGGCCTGCAGGGTCGATCGACTGCGCGAACGCATCGCGTACACGGGCGCCGCGCACGTCGGTGGTCGCAACCTCGCCCAGTACCGCTTTGACCGCGGGCATCAGCGCGTCCTGCGGCACCGCGGCGCCGGTGAGCGCGTCCAGGTATTCCGTGAACTTAGGGGTCAGGCGCTTCGAACGGCTGGCAGACTTGACGATGGAGACGGCACGGATGTGGCCGTCCGAGAAGCCGTCGCTGATGCCTTGCTGGGCGAGACCGATGCCGGTCAGCTTGAAAACGATACTGTCCGACAAGTCGCCGCCGACCCAGCGCTGGGACATGGCCGCCAGGTCGCCATAGCTGCCGAGCAGCCGGAAGCGCCAGGCGAGTTCCGGGCGCACGCCGGCTTCGATCACCTCGCCGATCTCCTCACCCGCAATCTCTTCAGGGATCGCCTTCGGGACGACCACGACGGCTTCCGGCGGGGTGATCGGCGCCTGGGGCAGGCCGATCTCGTACTCGATGGCGCGGGCCACGCTTTCCGGCATCTTCTGCAGCGCCGCGCGGATCAGGCGTTCCTCGTTGGTACCTTTCGATTCGGCTTCGGCGCGGATGCGCACCTGCTTGCCGAGATCATTGCCGAGCATCGACGGCGCGGAAATGAGATAACCACGCAGCGCATCGACATCCTTTTCCTCAAGCGCGCCCTGGACCTTGTCCTGCCAGAAGGGAAGCTTACGGCCCGCCTCGTTGGGCGACAGTTCCTCGAACGCGTGGTCGATCCGGCCCTTGGTCTGCATGATCGCGTCGATGGTCGGCTGTTCGGCCACGCCGGCGCCCTCGTATGCCTTACGCACCGTGTTGGCGCCAATCACGGGCAACAGGATCAGCAGTGAATTGAATATCACCGCCAGTATCCAGCCAGCCTGCTTGGTCGGTTGTTTGCGTTGTCTGGCCATTCGGGCGGGGGGGACCGTGGAAAAGGCGTCTGTCGGAGGCGACGCCCATAGAGACTGCCGGGGTCCCAAAGATCAAGTACCGGTGTGCAACTTGCAGTGCGCGCAGCGCCTCACTGCACCAAAAGGATCGATACTTACGTATAAATGTCGTAAATTAGGTGTAAAAGGTTGATAATACTGGGTTTAACTAAGCAGCTTACGCGATTGCGCCGAATCGGGGGTCGATCTATATGGCACGGAAACGAGTGAAGGAGCCTGCGGTGAGCATCGATCTTTCAGACGACTATCGCCCTTCCGAAGGCGAAGAGTTCATGAACGAGCGCCAGCGCGCTTACTTCCGGCGCCTGCTCGAAGCCTGGAAAGCCGACATTCTCGACGGCGCCAAGCAGACCATCCATAATCTCCAGGATGAATCGGGCTCCCTGCCGGATATCGTCGACCGCGCCTCGGCCGAGAGCGACAAGGCCCTTGAGTTGCGCACCCGTGACCGCCAGCGCAAGCTGATCTCCAAGATCGATTCGGCAATGCGCCGCATCGAGGACGGCACCTACGGCTATTGCGAAGCGACCGGCGAGCCCATAGGCCTGCGCCGCCTCGAAGCCCGTCCGACCGCCACGCTGAGCCTCGAGGCGCAGGAGCGCCACGAGCGCAAGGAACGTACGCTGCGCGACGACTAGCGCGCTGTCCTGATCCCGAAAACCCGAAAGGCGGCGTCCCCCCAAGGAACGCCGCCTTTCTTGTTCAGACCATCACATCCCAACGCTTTGGCGGACTCTCAGGGGTTGCCCTTCAGCGATGGGAGGAGAATGCGCCCAACTTCCGAATCGCGCCTTACCGGGAACTGACCGGCGCGTTAAAATTGGCGATTAGTTGTGAAGACGAGGCGGCAATGGCTTAACATCCAGGCCGAAACGGTTTCCCTAACGGATCGTTAACCGGAAACGGCGATGAAAGTGGGATGACCCGGATTGCTGCCGTGCGAGAGCCTGCGCCGGCGCTGGCTGACAGCGCCGATGACGGCTGGGACATGTCGCCGCGCCGGGAAGGGCAGGTGATGGCCGAGATGCCGAGACCTTTCGAACGGGCAGAACCCGACCGCATGCTGCTGACCGCCAGCGGCAAGCTCTCGGCGGCCGAGATCGAGGCGCTGCTGCGCCCGGACCTGTCGGATATGCCGCCCGAACCGCCGGTCGCCGCCTCCGCCCGCCCGGTGGAGGACTTCGGCGCGCCGGTCAAAACCAGTTCGCACGATCATGACTTTGCCCGCCGTCTGGCCGCCCGCTTGTCGATGGCGATGCGCGAAAGCTGCGGCCTGCCGATCGCCGCCATGGCGCCGGCGATTTTGCGCGCCCCGTTTGAAGCGGCCGTGCGCCAGTGCGGCGATGCGCGCGGGCAGGCGATTGCCTGCTTTGCGACCCGCACCGGCGATATCGGCTCGATGCTGGTCCTCTCGCCGGGCCTCGCCCAGCTTCTGATCGAGACGGCTTGCGGTGCGACCGGGCGCGCCGGCGCCGCCAAACCGCTCAGCCCCATCGACCTGGCGCTGCTGGAAGCTCTGCTGCGCCCGTTGGCGGGATCGATCTCGCCGGAACTCGGCTTCTCGAGCCTCGAGACTGAAGTGCTTTTTGCCGCCTCGATTGCGCCGCCCGGCGAGGCGCTGGCGGCCGAGTTCTCGATGCGCGTGCACGCCGAAGCCTTTCAGGCGCAGGTCATTCTGTTGGGCGCGCTCGCGGCGCCTGCACAACCGGACGCGGGCGCTACGGCACCTGGCACTGTCCACCCGGTGCAGGGCGCGCTGTCGGCCACGCTGACGGCCCGCGTGGCGAGCCTCTTGGTGCCGCTGTCGAAACTCTCCGGCCTGAAACCCGGCGCGACGCTTCTGCTGGGCGTGCCGGCAGACCAGCCGATCGAACTGACTTCCGGCGGCGAAGGCGGCGTGCGCGTCGCCGAAGCCGAGATTGGCCGCCGGGGCGGGCGCATTGCGCTGCGCATCACGCAGCGGTGCGCCGCGCTCGGGCCCTCTATTCGTCCGGCGTCCTGACGAACTCGGCCTCGATTTCCAGCAGGACCTCGTCGGTGATCAGCCCCGCATACTTGTCGATGCCGAAGGCGGACCTGCTGATTGGCAGGCTCGCCGAAAAGCCCACCACATCGGCGCCGCGCAGGCGGTCATAGGCGCTGCCATTGAGCCGTGCCCGGATGATCACCGCCTGCGTCTGCCCCCTGAGGGTCAGGTCACCGCTGATGTCCGCTTCGTTCTCGCCGACGATCCTGAGCCCGTAGGTCCTGAAGGAAGCCTGCGGAAAGGTTTCCGCGTCCAGCCAGACCGGGCCCATCAGCTCGGCGGCAAAGTCCGGATTGGCAATATTCAGCGAGGTCATGTCGACCGTTGCCGTCACCTGCGCCGATTCCGGGCTCGCCGGATCGCCGGTCAGGCTCGCCTCGAAGCGCTCGAATCGGCCGACATAGGTGGAGTAACCCAGATGGTCGATCCTGAAGAGGATCGAGGCATGCGCCTTGTCGAGCGTATAGTCGCCGGCCGGCACATTGACGGGCGCCGCCTGCACGTCCGGTTTCAGGACCGCCGCCGCCAGCGAATTGCAGGATGCCAGCGCCAGTGCAGACGCTATTGCAAGCGCCGCAAGCGAGCCGCGTTTCATGCTTTCTTGCCTGCGAGCCATGCGTCCACCGTTTCTTCCAGCACCGCGAGCGGCACGGCCCCGTCCCTTAGCACGACATCGTGAAACTCGCGAATATCGAATGCGTCACCGAGCTGGGCGCGGGCGCGCTCGCGCAGCTCGACGATCTTCAGCATGCCGATCTTATAGGCGGTCGCCTGGCCCGGCATCACGATATAGCGCTCGATAGCTTTCTCGCAGTCGCCCTGCGGGTTTGGCGTATTGTCCATGAGATACCGGATCGCCTGTGCGCGCGTCCATTTCCGGCTGTGGATGCCGGTATCAACGACGAGCCGTGCAGCGCGCCAGACTTCCATCGCGAGGCGGCCAAAGTCCGAGTACGGATCAGAATAATAGCCCACCTCTTTCGGTACGAGTTCCGAGTAGAGGCCCCAGCCTTCCGAATAGGCGGTGTAGCCGCCGAACTTGCGAAAGCTCGGTATGGCGTCCAGTTCCTGCGCGATGGCGATCTGCATGTGGTGGCCCGGAATGCCTTCGTGGAAAGCCAGCGCTTCCAGCTGGTAGGTCGGCATGTCGGCCATGGAATAGAGGTTGGCATAGTAGATGCCCGGCCGGCTCCCATCCGGAGCAGGGCGCGAATAGAACGCCTTGCCGGCGGATTTTTCGCGGAACGGTTCGACCGCCTTGACCTCCATTTCGGCCTTCGGGAAGGTGTTGAACAGTTTCGGCAGGTCGCCTTTCATCTTCTCGATCGCGACTTCCGCTTCGGCGAGGTACTCGGCTTTGCCCTCCTCGGTTTCCGGTTTGTAGAAGCGCGGATCGGTGCGCATGAATTCGAAGAAGTCCTGCAGGCTGCCTTCGAAGCCGACCTCAGTCATGATCGCCTGCATCTCGCCGTGGATGCGGGCCACCTCATCGAGGCCGATCTGGTGGATCTCCTCGGCAGTCAGCGTGGTTGTCGTGTTCCGGGCGAGGCGGTCGTTGTAATAGGCTTCGCCGTCCGGCAGCTTCCAGGCCCCGTGATCGGTGGTGGCGGCCGCCTGCTGGCGGACCAGTTCGGCAATGGCGGTCTCATACGCCGGTCCGACCGAGGATTTGATCGCTTCGGCGGCGCGCTTGGTAAGGCTCGCGGCTTCCTCTTCGGTGATGTTGCTGTTCGACGCGAGCGCCGCGACCTTGCCGCGGATGTCTTCCATCAGCGGGCTGTCACCTTCGCCCGCAAACGGATAGCCGGTGATCACGCCGCGCGCGTCCGAGAGCACATAGTCATAGACGAACAGCGGCGGCTGGATGCCTTTCTCGGCCGAATCCCGCGCGTTGGCGACATGCTGGCCGAGATAGGCCGGCACGCCGTCAAGCCGCGCGATATAGGCCTCGGCGTCGGACGCACTCGTCACCTTGTGCTGGTTGATCAGGAAGGCCGGGATGCCGGATTGCACGCCGAACATCTGGTTGAAGGTGTACTCATGGTACCGGTACGGCCATTCGGCCTCGGCGCGCTCCAGCTCGTACTCCGCCAGCCGCCAGGAAAGTTTGGTCTGATCGTCCAGCCTGGCGAAGTCGAACGTGGCTTTCATTTCGGCAACATCGGCGCGCTGGAGTTCCAGCTCGGCCAGTTCGAACGCCTCGGACGGGTCGCTCCACTCGCCGTAGCGATCTTTGATGCCCAGATAGGTCTGGCGCATCGGGTCGCGTGCGACGGCCGCGTCGAATTTCTGCTCGAACCAGGCATTCAGGCGCACCGATTCGGCCGTGATGGCTTCCTCGGTATAGGCAGGGGCAGACGCGTCAAGGTGGGCCGGGGCGGCGCAGGCTGCCGAGAAGGCAATGAGGGCAAGCGCAAAGGCAGAGCGCATTATCATCATGGGCCGAATCCTGTTCTGGTTACGCAATTGTATGGCCCTTGTCTTAACGCTATTTTTGGATTCGTTAACCTTTGACGTGCGAGAACGGGTTATCCTTGAAAGTCCTCTGCGCGGCGGTGCTCGTGCCCGGGCATTTGCGCTTCCGGCAGCCGGCCGGGTCAATTGGCGGTAGACTATGAAAAAAGACTCAGAAGCCCTTGATTTGTCTCAGGTCCCCGGAGCGTCAGAGGATGCCGGCTCGGGCCCCGGCAGCCCGGCAGGCCGCAAGGTTGACCTTTTGCAGCTCGGCTTCTGGGCCTGCCTTCTGCTGTCGATTGCCGCCGCCAGCGTCTCGCTGGTGCGCCCGCACGCGTCCGGCGCGACCGGATCGATCCTGCTGATCACCATGGCCTCCGGCGGCCTCGTTTTCCTGTTGTGGACGGTGCGCGGCGCCGGCCGGTTCATAGGCCTTTTCCCGGAGCGCGGCGCCGCTGCCCGCTTCACCGATGCGGCCGCCCCGCGCTTTCCCTGGATCGAGGCGCTGGATGAAGCCGTCCTCGTGACCGAACCGGGTGGCGCGCCGGTGGCGGCGAACCCCGCCTTCAACGAGCTGGCCTCGATGGCCATGATCACCGGCCCCAGTGAATTGGGCCCGGTTACGGTCGACCGCCTGTTCGGCGCCAATCCCGGCCTGGCCGCGCCTGTCTACCGTCTGTCAAAGGCCGCCAAGGCGGGCACCCGCCGGCGCGAATTGCTGCCGCCCGTTGCGCTCGGCCCCGAACAGGTCCCCGCCCAGTTTGAAGTCACCGTGGCACCGCTGCCGCGCGGGCGCGTCCTCTGGCGCATCCGCCGCATCGCCGGTCAGCTTGAGGCGACCGGCGCCGCCGACATGAAATCCCTCTATGTCGAAGATGCCCCGATGGGCTTCTTCGCCGCGAGGGCGGACGGCACGATCACCTATGCCAACGGCTACCTGCGCGAACTGCTTGGCCTGCCGGAAACCGCCAAGAACATCCGCCTCGACGACATCATGCGTCCGGAATTCGTCAAGCTGCTTGGGCGTGACCGCAAGACCGGTGCACCCGGGCGCGCCGACATCCAGCTGCGCGCGCGCGACGGCGTGGAAATACCGGTCCAGGCGATCACCACCTGGTCAGGCCGCGGCGCCGACGCCAATGGTCGCACGATCCTGCTGCCCAGCCCGCAGATTCTGAACGGGGAAGGCGACCGCTTTGCCCTGCAAGGCGCCTCGCGCCCGAAGCGGGCGGACGGCGATCCGATGTTCGACGATGCGCCCTTTGGCGCCGTGCGCCTTGACGGCGACCGGGTAGACGGTGCGATCATACTCGATGCCAACCGCGCGCTGATGGAACTCAGCGGCGGGCGCGCGACGCCCGGCTCGCGCTTCTCGGACCTGTTCGATTTTGACGAAGACGGCGCCAACGGCGCGGCCGAAGCGCTGGTGCAGGCGGTCGACAAGCCGGTGGCGCTGAAGCTCGCCGGCGCAGTCAGTGAAGACAAAGTCAAGCACGCCAACGTCTTCGTGACGCTCAACGCATCCGGCCGCCCGTCGGTCGCATACGTCGTGGACATTTCCGAGCACCGCCTGCTGGAGCAGCGCCTCGCGCACGGCGAGAAGATGCAGGCCATCGGCAACATCGCCGGCCGCATCGCGCACGAGATCAATAACATGCTGCAGGTCACGCAGGGCAATTGCGAGTTCCTCGAGAGCCGCCACCCGCTGGGTGATCCGTCCTATGACAATCTCAAGGCGATCCACGAATCTACCGTTCGCTCCGCCGATCTCGTGCGCGGACTGCTCGCCTATGCGCGCGAGCAGACCTTCAAGCGCGAAGTGTTCAACACGACCGACTTCCTCACGCATTTCTCGCTGCTGCTGCGCGGCGCCGTAGACGAGCGGATCGCCTTCGAAGTGGTGCACGGGCGCGACGTGCCATGGATCCGCGCCGACAAGAGCCAGATCGAGACAGCGATCATCAACCTCGTCACCAATGCGCGCGACGCGATGCTGTCGCACCGCGACGGCGGCAGGCTGACGATCCGCACCAGCCGCTCCACCGGCCGCGAGGCGCAGGCCAAGGGCTTCGACTATGTGGAAGACGGCGACTACCTCCTGATCGAGGTTGAAGACACCGGCGGCGGCATTCCGAAAGAGCTTCGCGAGAAGATCTTCCACCCCTTCTTCACCACCAAGGAAAAGGGCAGTGGCACCGGCCTCGGCCTCGCCACCGTGTTCGGCATCATCAAACAGTCAGGCGGCTATATCGAGCCTGTCTCGGTGATCGGCAAAGGCACCAATTTCCACGTCTACCTGCCCGCCCTTACGGCGGAAGACATTCCGCAGGCAGAAGATCCGGCCGTCGCGCAGCGCGCCCAGGCGCGCCCGATCGACCTGTCCGGCCGCGGCCGCATTCTCGTCATCGAGGACGAAGCTGGTGTGCGCAATATCGCGGTCACCGTGCTGCGCTCGCGCGGCTACGAAGTGGAAGAGGCGGAAGACGGCGAAGAGGCGCTGGAGATCATCAACGCCAAGCCGGGCCATTTCGACCTCGTGATCTCGGATGTCGTGATGCCGGGCATGAACGGGCCGACGCTGATCAAGCAGGCCCGCGAGAAGCTCGGCAATGCGCGCGTCATCTTCATTTCAGGCTATGCCGAACAGGAACTCGCCAGGCAGCTCGACGATCGCGCGGTCTCATTCCTGCCGAAGCCCTTCTCGGTCCGTCAGCTTTCGGAGCTTGTCAAAACCGAGATCGGCACGCCCCAGCAGGAAGCCGCCTGAAGCGTTCCGCCTAACGCGACCAGTGCGCCGCAAGTAATCCGGCAAACTCCTCGGCGCGTTCGTGGCACGCCCAGTGGCCGGCGCCGCGCGCCACGTGCAGCGGCGTGCCCCACATCTTCGAGAAGCGCTCCGCCACCGAGATGTCCACAAACGGGTCCGTCTCGCCCCAGAAAATTTGTCCGCGTTTCGGCAGGTTCGCCAGATCTTCGACCCAGGCGCCGCGGAAGTTGAGGCCGAGTGCCGAGCGGTAAAGCTTCAGGATCGACTGGCGCATTGTCTTGTCGATGTGCGGCGCCTCTTCGCGCGCGAGGCTCGCCGGCATGCCGCCTCCGACGAGAGCGGGCTCCAGCCGTTGCCTGTTGCGCATGCCGAGCATCACGAGCTCGCCGAGCAGGGGCGTTGCCCACATGCGGGCCGTGCGGTGGCCGGTATACTCCTTGTCGATCAGCGCATTGGTTACACACCAGCTGGAAACGAGGTCCGGCCGTATTGAGGCCGCGCGGAGAACCAGAAGCGCCCCCCAGTCATGCCCGACAATGTGCACCGGCTCGCCCGCCGCTTCCATCTGCTCGACCAGCCAGCCGGCATAGGCGTCCTTGGTGCTGCTGAACCCCGCCGGAACGGGATTGCCGAAGCCGGGCAGCGAAAGCGCGCGGTAGGAGTCCGGCCTGAGGCCCAGGGCGCGCACCAGCGGGTCCCACAGGAGCGCCGTATCCGGTACGCCGTGTACGAACAGAATCATTGGACATTCCTCTCAGCCCGCAAAATGCTTCTTCTCTTTAGACAACCGTTTACCGAAAAAATCCAGAAAAGCCCGCGCCCTCGGATTGTTGCGCAGGTCCGGATGGGCCAACAGCCAGAGGCCGGCTGCGTGCGGCGCGTCCATCAAATGATCGGGCGGCACCAGATCGGGCATGCGAACTGTATAAGCCTTGGGCAGCATCGCGACGCCCCGCCCGAGGCGGCAGGTCCCGGCAATGGCGATGAACGTGTCCGCCCGCAGCAGGCGCCGCGTCGTCACCGACAGGTTGATGCGCCGGGCAGGGCGGCGCTCCTGGAAGGCGTCGATCATCTCGCTGACGCCGGACGTGCAGATCGGGTCTGTGGTGGTGACGGCGACGTTGCCCGCCAGCGTCTCGCCCCTGGCCGGGGAAGCCGCCGGGTTCATTGCCGATTCCAGCCTGCGCGCTGCAGCGAGGATCGGTTGCGCCTGCGCCAGCGGCTTGGATTGCGTGCTGTTCTTGAGGCAGAGGCTAAAGCGCCGCCGCGCCTCCAGACCCCTGATGCGCCGGCGCACGGCCGAGCGGTCTGCGCTGATCAGCCGGCGGGTTTCAGGCAACGAGCCGGTGCGCGCGAGCACCGCAACAAAGCGATGATCGTCCCAGTTCTGGACGTGCATTTATGCCCCTCCCCTGTGCACAACTGACTGAGCACGCGCATTGACACATAAGCCAATGGTTAATTGAATGGGAGGCGGCGCAGGTACCCGTCGCGGGGATCACCGCGAGGGTGATACCTGCGAAACAGGGGATTTGCGCCTGCAGAAGCGCGGCGAACAGGTTTGTTCCGGCGTTCACGTGCGTCCCCCGCCCAGCCCGCAGCCGTCTTAAGGGTTGCCTGCCGAGCTGTTGTCCCCATCAGGCTCTGCAGGCGGCCCCTTACCCCTTCGCACTTTGCCGTTGACCCAATGACACGCTTGCGGCCCGGCCTCTGCTTGTTCAAGGGTGGCGCACATCCGGAAATTCAAGGGAGACCCACGCGATGAAAACCCGCATCACCGAAATGCTCGGCATCCAGCACCCCATCGTACAGGGCGGCATGCACTTTGTCGGCTTTGCCGAAATGGCTGCGGCGGTCTCGAATGCAGGCGGCCTCGGCATCATCACGGCGCTGACCCAGCGCACGCCGGCAGACCTGGCCAACGAGATCGCCCGCTGCCGCGACATGACGACGAAGCCGATCGGCGTGAACCTCACCTTCCTGCCCGCGCTGAACCAGCCGGACTATCCGGGCTATGTGAAAGCGATCATCGAAGGCGGCGTAAAGGTCGTCGAGACGGCCGGCAACAACCCGGTCCAGGTGCTCCCGATCCTCAAGGAACACGGCATCAAGGTCGTCCACAAATGCACCGCCGTGCGCCACGCCCTGAAGGCGCAGAAGATCGGCTGCGACGCGGTTTCGGTCGACGGTTTCGAATGCGGCGGCCACCCCGGCGAGGATGACATCCCGAACTTCATCCTCCTGCCGCGCGCGATGGACGAACTCGATATTCCCTTCATCGCCTCCGGCGGCATGGCCGATGGCCGCTCACTGGTCGCCGCCATGGCGCTCGGCGCCGAGGGCATGAACATGGGCACGCGCTTCATCGCGACGAAAGAAGCCCCGGTCCACGAGAACGTTAAGCAGGCGCTGGTCGCTGCCTCCGAACTCGACACCCGCCTCGTGATGCGCCCCCTGCGCAATACCGAACGTGTGCTGACAAACCCGGCAGTCGAGCGTCTCCTGCAGAAGGAAAAGGAACTCGGCTCGGCGCTCAAGTTCGAGGATATCATTGAGGAAGTCGCAGGCGTCTATCCGAAGATCATGATCGACGGGCAGATGGATGCCGGCGCCTGGTCCTGCGGCATGGTCGCCGGCCTGATCTATGACATCCCGACGTGCAAGGAACTGATCGACCGGATCATGGCCGAGGCCGAAGAAATCATTTTGAAACGCCTCGCCCGCACGCTGGTGAATTGACTGGCGGCGGTAGAATATTACCATTTTCGCAAAAGTGGTAATACTTTCTCGCTTTAGGCCTATTACCATTCTCGCGAATATGGTAATAATTATTCATGAAAATGCTCGATCACACTTATCAGACGCTCTACTCTGAGCTTGCCCAACGGACATTGGATGCTCAGTTCTCTGAAGACTTTCAGATCGAGGGGCGATTTATCTCCATGGAGAGTGGTGGGCGTCGCTATTGGTATTTTGATACGGCGAAAGAAGGAGGGGGCAAAAATCGCCGTTATGTAGGACCAGTTGACGATGAGGAAATCAGCCGACGCGTTGAAAGATTTAAAGACATCAAGGCCGACAATCGTGCCCGTCGGAAAATAGTATCGACGCTGGTTCGGGAAGCATACCTGCCAAAGCCTGATCCTATGGCAGGTGATATTGTAAATGCACTTGCAACGGCAGGGTTCTTCAGGCTCCGGGGCGTTTTGGTCGGAACTGTTGCATTTCAATGCTATTCGGCACTGCTAGGCGTCCGCCTGCCGAACACCGCAATGCAGACCAGTGATGCAGATTTTGCACAGTTTCACTCAATCTCTGTCGCGGTAGGCGACACTATCTCTCCGGTTCTCGGAATTCTAAAACAGATTGACGAAACATTTCGAGAAATCCCCCATCAAGCCGATGGTCGATACACTACACAATATGTGACGCGGTCAGGCTACAAGGTTGAGTTTCTTACTCCGAATACTGGCACAGACGACTACACTGGCCATCCGTCGCCGATGCCTGCGCTCGGGGGCGCTTCAGCCCAACCCCTCAGGTTCCTCGATTTTTTAATCCATCAATCCGTGCGTGCGGTGATCCTGCACGGCGCTGGCATTCCAGTACGCGTTCCCGCACCAGAGCGCTTTGCCGTACACAAACTCATCGTCGCTTCGCGGCGCCTGACAGACGATGATGGAACAGCAAAAAGCCGTAAAGATCGACAACAGGCGGTGACACTTATGATCGCAATGATTGAGCTTCGGCAGCGCGAAACGCTTGTTGATGCCTACATGGAAGCGTGGGAGCGAGGTCCGGCTTGGCGGGAGGCAATTCAGGCAAGCATGAAAATGTTGGATGCAGACGTTGAAAGAAGACTGCGCGATGAGCTTTCAGCAGGGGTTACGGCGCTTGAGGGGCGCCCTTCCGAGTACGGACTTCGAGATACATAAAGTGCAGTTTTTGCTCTGAGCACGCTTTGTTAACCCATATTTTCCAGCCTATGGCATTCCCAAGCCGCAGGTAGCGCGCTCGCCTGTCTGGTGTAGACAGCGCCCCTGCGTTCCAATTATGTTCTGGCAACCCTGTTTGAAGGATGCGCCATGACCCCCGTTATCGTGATCGGCTCGGCCGGCTTCGACCTCGTGCATGTCGTGCTGGCGCTCGCCTTGGCGGGGCTCGCCGCTTACCTCTGGCAGGCCCGGCAGAGCGGGGGATTCGAGCGCGAGGAGCTGACGCGGCTGCGACAACGAACGCAAACGCTGGAGGCGGTCGCCCGCGACGCGGAGCTCAAGCTGGCCGCCTCCCAGGCCCGGAGCGAAGACGATGAACGCAAGTTCGCGCAACTGGCGCAAGGCGTCCTCTCCCAGGCGAATGCCCTTTTTCTGGAGCGCGCCGATGAAACCTTCAAGCGCCACCGCGAAGGCGCGCAGGGCGAACTGAAGGAACTGATGAAGCCGATCGGCGAGAATTTCGAAACCTTCCGCCAGAAGGTCGAAGCCATCGAGAAGGTGCGGACGGAAGACAAGTCGGCGCTCAAGGAACAGGTCGATGCGATTCACCTCAGCCTCAAGGTCCACACCGCAGAGACGGGCAAGCTGGTCAGCGCGCTGACCGCGCCGAAAGGCGGCGGGCGCTGGGGCGAGATGACCCTTCGCAACGTGATGGAGCAGGCGGGCCTGTCCCAGCACTGCGATTTTTCCGAACAGGTCAGCGAAGCCGGAGAGACCGGACGCCAGCGCCCCGACGCGATCATCCACCTGCCGGGCGGGCGCCAGATCGTGGTCGACTCCAAGGTGTCGCTGGAATCCTACATGGCTGCGACCGCCACCGATGATACCGCCCAGCGCGCGCTGCACCTGAAGGCGCATGCCGCCAGCGTGCAGCGGCATGTGAACCTGCTCTCGTCGAAGGACTACCAGTCCAATCTCGGCAACCGGTTCGACTATGTGGCGATGTTCATTCCCGGCGAGAATTTCTTTGCCGCCGCGCTCGAAGAGGCGCCGGACCTGATCGAGAAGGCGATGGGCAAGGCGGTGATCGTGACGACGCCGACGACGCTGATCGCGCTTGCCCGCACGGTCGCCCACCTGTGGCGCCAGCACGAGATGAACGCCAATGCGATGGAGGCCGCCGAGCTTGGCGCCGAGCTCTATGTCCGCATCGGCAAGATGCTGGAGCATATGCAGAAGCTCGGCAAATCGCTCAACGGCTCGGTCGATGCCTTCAACGACGTGATGGGCTCTGTCGACAAGCGCGTGATGCCGACGCTGCGCCGGTTCGAGGAACTGTCGATCGCCCCGCCCGCCAAGACGGCCGCCGAACCGAAGCTGGTCGAGGCCCGGGCGAGGCCCTCCAGCGCCCCCGGGGAGCTGGACCTGCCGCCGCCGCGCAAGGCGCTGGCTACGGAATAGACCCGTTGACGCCTACGTAAGGCGTGCATATCTCAGCCCTATGGCTATCCGCGAAATCCTCACTGTCCCCGATCCGCGCCTGAAAGAGGTGTCGAAGCCCGTTCTGGGGCCAGTCACCGATGAGCACCGGGCCCTGATGGATGACATGCTGGAAACCATGTACGACGCGCCCGGCATCGGCCTTGCGGCCATCCAGATCGGCGTGCCGCTGCGCATCATCGTCATGGATCTCTCCCGCGAAGAAGATGCCCGCGAACCGCGCTATTTCGTGAACCCGGAAATTCTCGAAACCTTAGAGGAAAAGAAGCCTTATGAAGAAGGCTGCCTCTCGGTGCCGGACATTTTTGACGAGGTCGAACGCTCCGCCCGCTGCCGCCTGCGCTATCTCGACTACAACGGCAACCCCGTCGAGGAATGGGCCGAGGACCTTTATGCCGTCTGCATCCAGCACGAGATGGACCATCTGGAAGGCACGCTGTTCATCGACCACCTGTCGCGCCTGAAACGCCAGCGCGCCATCGACAAGGTGAAGAAGGCGAAACTCCGAGCTATCCGCGAAGACGCGAACTGATCAGGTGACGAAGCGCTTGATGATCTCAATGGCCGGCGCCTTGATCCTTGTTGCTTTGTCGGTTGCTGCAGTCTGGGGGATGGACCGAATACGAACGGCGGGCGCCATCAACTCTTGTCTCGACCGGGGCGGCGCGTGGGATTATGACGCCCGCGCATGTCGAACGAACTGAAAAAGCCCCTCCGCATCGCCTTCATGGGAAGCCCTTCCATTGCGCTTGGCGTGCTCGAAGCGCTGATCGCGGCGGGCCACGAGATCGCCTGCGTCTACTCCCAGCCGCCCCGCCCGGCAGGCCGCGGACAGAAGCTGACGCCGACGCCTGTGCACGCCTTTGCCGAAGCGCACGGCATCGACGTGCGCACGCCGAAATCCCTCAGGAAGGCGCAGGCGCAGGCAGAGTTTGCGGAATTGAATCCCGACGCAGCGGTGGTCGTCGCATACGGCCTGATCCTGCCCCAACCCATCCTGGATGCTCCGCGCCTCGGCTGCCTCAACATGCACGCCTCGATCCTGCCGCGCTGGCGCGGCGCCGCGCCTATCCAGCGGGCGATCATGGCGGGCGATACCGAAACCGGCATCGACGCGATGCTGATGGAAGCGGGCCTCGACACCGGCCCGGTGCTCGCCTCCATACGCACACCAATCACGCGCGAGGATACCGCCGGTACGCTGCATGACCGCCTCGCACGCCTCGCGGCAGACCTTGCCCCGCGCGCTCTCTCTGGCCTCGCAGATGGCAGCCTGAAGCCGGTGGCCCAGATCGGGGACGGCATGACCTACGCCGCCAAGATCACGGCGAATGACCAGCGCGTCGACTGGTCCAAACCTGCCGCCGAAGTGGACTGCCTGATCCGCGGCCTGGCGCCCGCCCCCGGCGCGTGGTGCGAAGCCGACCTGGGGCAGGGGCCCGTCCGCCTGAAGCTCCTGTTCAGTGAGCTGACGAACCTCCGGAACACTGCGCCGCCCGGCACGCTTATCGACGACCAGCTCGCCGTTGCCTGCGGCGATGGCCGCGCGGTCCGCCTCCTGAGGCTTCAGAAGCCTGGCGGCAAACCGCTGGACGCGCGGGACTTTATCCCGGGAATGCCGCTTGCCGCTGGCACAAGGCTGACATGATCGACTTCTGGACCCGCGCCGCCCGATCCGAAGACCTGGACGCCATTGCGGCGCTGAGTGACGCGGCCTTCGGCGGGCCGGACGAGGGCCGTATCATCCGCCAGTTGCAGGCGGACGGGGACAGTCTCGCCTCGCTCGTCGCGGAGACGGAAACCGGCATCGTCGGTCATATCGAATTCTTCCGTATCCTGATCGATGGAAATCCCGCCGGCGCCGGTCTCGGGCCGATGAGCGCTAATCCCGGCCTGCAGAAATCTGGCATCGGCTGCTACCTCGTTCGTACCGGCCTCGATGAACTCGACATGCTCGGCGAAACGATTGTCTTCGTTCTGGGGCACAAGACATGTTATCCGCGTTTCGGGTTTGAGGCCGAGAAGGCCGCGCCCTTCACCGCCCCCTGGGCAGGCCCTCACTTCATGGCCATCCGTCTCGCCCCCGGCGGCCCGGCGTCCGGTACGCTCACCTACCCCCGCGCATTTTCAGGCTGAAAAGGCCCCCGCCATGCAACTCGCCCCCATCGAACTCCTCGGCCTCGTCGCGGGCGCGTTCGGCACCTTTGCGGCCGCGCCGCAGGCCGTGAAGATCATCCAGACCAAACAGGCGCGGGACATCTCTCTGACCACATATCTGATGGCGATGACTGGCGGCATCCTCTGGGGCCTCTATGGCTGGTTTGAAGCCTCACTCAGCATCGTCTTCTGGAACGGTGTCTCCCTCCTGATGTGCGCCTCGATCATCTGGCTGAAGCTGCGCCACTCGGGCGAGCCCGGTTGACCAAAGGCCGCCGGGCTGGCAGCGCCAGATCATGCCGCGCTACAAGCTCCTCGTCGAATACCATGGCGGCCCTTACCAGGGCTGGATGAGGCTGCCGGGCATTCCGACCGTTCAGGGCGCGCTGGAAGACGCCGCTGCGAAACTCGACGGCGCCCCGGTCGAGGTGATCGGCGCCGGGCGCACGGACGCCGGCGTGCATGCCACGGGGCAGGTGGCTCACATGGACCTCGCGCAGGACCGGCCGGACAAGGTGGCCGACGCGATGAACTTCCACCTGCGCCCGCATCCGATCGCCGTGCTTAAGGCCGGGCGGGTTACGGATGAATTCCACGCCCGCTTCAACGCGGCCGCGCGCCACTATCGTTATGTCATCTTCAACCGCCGCGCCGATCTTACGCTGGAGCGCGGCCTCGCCTGGCGGGTCGCGTCCAGGCTCGACGCCGCCGCGATGCACACCGCCGCTCAGCTCCTCCTGGGCAACCATGACTTCACCACTTTCCGCGACACCGCCTGCCAGGCAGCGAGCCCTGTCAAGACACTCGACAGTCTGGACGTCGCCCGTTCCGGCGACCGGATCGAGATCACTTGCTCGGCCCGGAGTTTCCTGCACCGGCAGGTCCGCTCGATGGTAGGCAGCCTCGTCGAGGTGGGGCGCGGCTACCAGCGTCCCGAATGGATCGCCGAAATCCTTGCCGCCGCAGACCGCACGGCCTGCGGCCCGGTTGCGCCGCCGGATGGCTTGTTCCTCGAACGCGTGGACTACCCGGCCTGACGCGAAGGCAATCTTTGCCCCCTGCCGGATCAGCGTTAGCCTCCCGGCAAACGAACAGGGAGAGACGCGAATGGCCATCGATTTCACGATTCCGGAAGACGCCAAGGAAGTGCGTGAGCGCGTACGCCTGTGGGTGCAGAACGAGTGCCTTCCCGCCGAAAAGGAAATGGCAGCCGGCAAGGCCTACAAGACCGTGCTCAAGGAGCTGCGTACGAAAGCCCGCAAGCAGGGCCTCTGGCTTCCCTTCTTCCCGGTCGAGCATGGCGGCATGGGCCTCGGGCCTCTCGCCAACGCCCTCGTGCAGATGGAGCTCGGCCACAGCCATCTCGGCGCCCTGTCGATGAATTCTCAAGGCCCGGACGATGCGACCATGCTGACGCTGCTCGCCCACGGCACGGACTTCCAGAAAGAGAAATACCTGAAGCCGTTGATCAATGGCGAAAAGCGCATCTGCTATTCTATGACTGAGAAAGCTGCCGGCGCCGACGCGACCGGCATGCAGACGACCGCCGTGAAGGACGGCAAGGGCAACTACGTGCTGAACGGCGAAAAATGGTTCTCCAGCGCCGCCACCGCCGCCGACATTGCGGTTGTCATGGCGAAAACCAATCCGGAAGCGCCGCGTCACCAGCAATACTCCACCTTCATCGTCGAACTTCCGAACCCTGGCTACCGCATTATCCGTGACATCCCGACCATGGCCGTGCACGGCAAGCACTATACCGAGATGGGCGGCGGTCACGCCGAAGTCGCTATCGAGAATCTGATCATACCGGAAGAAAACCTGCTCGGCGGGGAGGGGATGGGCTTTGCCATGGGCCAGCACCGGCTCGCCTATGGCCGCCTGCGTCACGGCATGCACAACGTGGCGATGGCGCAGCGCGCGCTTGATCTGGCAACGGAGCATGTGACGAAACGCACCACCTTCGGCAAAGGCCTCGAAGACCGCCAGGGCGTCCAGTTCATGCTCGCCGATTGC
>CALGEF010000231.1 GCA_937881755.1 uncultured Acidobacteriota bacterium | reverse complement strand
GGGGACCGGTTTGGCAAGGCCCCCGATTGCCGTGCTAAGACATTATGTACACTATTTGTTCCCTGGAACAAAGCAGAAACTCACTGCCGGATCGGCTTTCCTTCCCGCTTCGTCTCGGGCATAGACAGAGCTATGCTCACACGGTCCGGAAATTCCGGCGGGGAAGCCCGCCTTCGCTATGGCGACAATGATTACGACATCCTCACTCCGGGCAGTTTTGTCACCTGCGCCGTGACCGGTAGACCGATTCCCTTGAGCGCAGTGCGCTATTGGAGCGTTGACTTGCAGGAAGCCTACTGGGACGCCGAAGCGGCCGCCCAGCGCCTCACCTACTCGAAGTGATGCCTGTCAGCCAGGCGCGCGCGCCGCAGGATTGAGCTGCCAGACGCGCAGGTTAAGCGCCGACGCGATCGTGACCCATGTCAGATAGGGCGCCAGCATCCCGGCCGCGACCGCATTGATCGGCGCAAACGCCGCCATCACCGCCGCAATCGACAGCCAGAGCATGACCACGATCAGGAAACCCAGCCCCATCCGGCGCAGTCCGAAGAATACGCCCGACCAGCTGGCATTGATCACGAGGCTCAAACCATACAGCATCAGGGCGCCCCTGGCCTCTGCCCCGCCGGTCAGCCAGACCATCCAGCCCGCCACCGCGTTCAGGACGAACAGCACCGACCAGGTCACCGGAAAGGCCCAGTTCGGCGGCGTCCAGGACGGCTTGGAGAGCGCTGCATACCAGGCGCCCGGCCGGAAGACCGCCCCACTCGAGGCGGCAGCGAGATTGGCAAGCACGAAGAGCGCCAGCACGAGCAGGTTTCCGGATGTGAACATGAACGGGGGGGCCCTGCGATCTGACTTGCCCAGCCTATATGGGGTCACACAGGCCCGGAACGAAGCGCCCCGGCAGCTGATCGCCCGTTCAGTTGTTCAGCGTGGCAAATCCGTGCGCCACACGACCTCCTGCGCCCCCACCAGCCGTGCCAGCCGCCCGAGCTCCGCCTCCAGCTTCGCCTGCCGCGCATCGCTCCATTTCACGCCCGGCTCCGGCCACATTTGGTGCACACTGATCTCGCCCGCTTCGCGGTCTGATTTCACTTCGATGCGCCCCACGAACCGGTCGCCTTCCAGCAGCGGATAGACGTAATAGCCCCACCGGCGCCTGGCCTCCGGCACGAAGATCTCGATCCGGTAGTCGAAGCCGAACAGGCGCGTCAGGCGATTGCGGTCGCGGATCACAGGATCGAACGGATTGAGGATGCGCAGGCGCGGCCCCGGCGCGCGGACCGAGGCAAGGCGCGTCTCGATATCCGGCAGCGCCAGCGCCGCGCTCCACTCGCCGCGCGCCGACTCGATCTCCACCGGCACCAGCCCCCGCGCCTTCGCCGCGGCCCAGGCTTTCACTTCGCCCAGATCCACCGCCGCCCAGAAACGCTGGATGTCGCCCTGCGTGCCAAACGCGAGCCGTGCCAGAGCCTCCTGGCAGAGCCAGTCGACCTGCGCCGCGTCTGTGTGCTCAACCGCGCGGTGATGATCCGGAATCACGCGCTCGGTCAGATCGTAGAACTTGGTGAAGCCGTCGCGGTGCGAGGTCGAGAGCTCCCCGGCATACCACATGTAATCGAGAGCCAGCTTGTGCGGCGGGCGGCGCCACATCTCGCGCTTGCCCACAATCCTGGTATCGAACGCCTTGGTGCTGAGCGGACCTTCCGCTTCGATCCGCGCACGGATGGCGGCGCGCCCGTCCTCGTCCAGCATGCCGCGGTGCCATTCCCAGCCGCGCACCTTCTCCTCCATGCGGCGGAACTGGCGCCGCCACATCGGATAGAAGTCGATCGGGATCAGCGAGGCATCATGCGTGAAATGCTCGAACACGTGCCTGTCACGCGCGAGGCACGTGTGCAGCATCGGTTCGCGGTAGTTCTGGTTTCGGCTCCACAGGATATGATCATGCGCGCGCGCCACCACCCGGATCGTGTCCAGCTGCACGAAGCCGAGTTTCCGGATCGTCCCGGGCAAGTCCACCGGCCCCGTCGGCGCCGCCGACAGGCCCTGCGCCTCCAGCCACAGCCGCCGTGCGTCCCGGTTGGCAATTCTCAGCGCCATTCCCGCCCCTGCCCATCCCGCTGTCAGCTGCTGGCCAACCCTGCAACTGCGTCAGTTTGCGGTGCCGGGCAAGGCAGGCGGCGGAGCCAGATGGTCGTCGATGGCGGACTTGACCGGCTCGGGAAAATCGTCCGCAAGGCCGACGCAGTCGCGCCTGAAGCCAGCCTCAGCTCAGCCCACGCTGTCCGGAGTCTTCGGATCGCTCGTCAGCGACACGTCCCAGTCGAACTGGCAGGCTCGCGAGGCAAAGCTGCGCGTGCAGACCGCCATCGGCTCCGGATAGTCCTCGTGCGCCTCGCCATAAGTGCATTCATCGCCTGCCCAGGCCAGTTGCGCGAGCGTGGCCGCCCGGCCTTCGCGGTGCGCAATCCGGCTGAACCCGGTCTCCATCGCGGCCATGAGGTCGGCGCCGGGCTCGTGCCACCAGACGGGCTGCTGGTGCAGCTAGGTCATGGTCTTCGGCCCCGCCACCAGAACCAGAAATCGCTTCATGTGTCTCCCCGCTATCGTTCCGGCCGCTATCGTTCCGGCCGCTATCGTTCCGGAATCGTCTGCGATTGCGGCGCAGACATGGAACTCTATCAGGGCATAAGCAACGTCGCCCCGGTCGTCGTTCCACTTTCCAGCGCCCGGTGCGCCCCGGCGGCATCCTTCAGCGCAAAGCGCTGACCGATGTCGGCGCTCAGCACGCCCTTCTCGATCAGGCTGAACAGGCGCCTGGAGGCGCGCGCCAGAGACTCCGGCGTGTCCGTGAAATTGAACAGCGTCGGCCGCGTCATCACCAGCGAGCCGCACGCCGCAAGACGTCCCGGCGGGATCGGGTCGGCTGCGCCAGACGCGTTGCCATAGGTGATGAACCAGCCGCGCGGACGAAGGCTCGACAGCGACGCCTCCGCCGACAGCTTACCGACGCTGTCATACACGACGTCGACGCCTCTGCCATTCGTCAGCGCACGGACCTGTTTGGCCACGTCGTCATAACCGACCACCACCTCGTCTGCGCCGAGCGCCTTCGCCCGCTCGGCCTTCGCCGCGCTGGACGTCACCGCGATCACCCGCGCGCCGAGATGTTTCGCCCAGGGCGTCAGCAGCGAGCCGACGCCGCCCACGGGCGCCCAGATGAGCGCCGTCTCGCCCTTCTGCAGCGGCCGGATTTCTTCCAGCAGCATCCAGGCCGTCATCCCCTTCAGCAGGACCGCGGCGGCCTCCTCATCGCTTATCCCGGCGGGCAGCGGCACAACGCCCGCCGCCGGCCCGGTATAGTGCGTCGTGTAAGTGCCGCGCCCGGTATAGGCGACCCGGTCGCCCGGCTCCACATGCACCACGCCCTCGCCGACCTCCTCAATCACGCCGGCACCTTCCGACCCCGGAACAAACGGCAGCGGCATCCTGTAGAGACCCGTACGGTGATAGGTGTCGATGAAGTTCACCCCCACCGCCGTCTGACGCACCAGCACCTCGCCCGGCCCCGGCGCGCGCGGCGGCGCAGTTTCTACCTGCAGGACCTCTGGCCCGCCGGTCTGATGCATGCGAATGGCGTAGGCGTTTGGAAGGGTCATTATTCAGGCTCCCGTAAACTTCGCCGGCCGCTTCTCGAGGAAGGACGCTACGCCCTCCCTGTGGTCGGCCGACTTGAAGCAGGCCGACAGCGCCGTCACGTGCGCCTTCATATGCTCCGGCAACTCGCGCGCGAGGCCTTCATAGACCAGCGCCTTCATATGCCGGATCGAGAAGGGCGATGAATTCAGATACCGCCGCGCCTCGTCGAGCGCCGCGTCCATCAGAGCTTCCGGCGCCACGATGTCGTTGGCGTAGCCGATCTCCACGGCCTCCGCCGCTTCGAGGAAGCCACCGGAGTAAAGGAGGCGCAGCGCACGGCTGTGCCCGATCAGGCGCGGCAGGATCCAGCTGCCGGCCCCGGTGTCCGGAACGAGGCCGCGGTGCGCAAAGTTCCAGGCAAACCGAGCCCGGTTCGTCACAATCCGGACATCGCACTGGCTGGAAAACTCAGCCCCCATGCCGACCGCGTAGCCGTCAATCGCGCCGATTACCGGCTTCGGACACGCCACCAGCGGCCACCATACATCGCCCTCGTGCGCCTCGCCGCGCACGCCGCGCGTCTCGCCCGGAATGGTCGACAGGTCCGCAAGATCGGTGCCGGCGCAAAATGAGCCTCCCGATCCGGTCACGATCAGCACTCGGATGCTGTCATCAACCGATACTTCGCGCACCTTCTCGATGAACGCGAACAGCATCGCATAGGTCATCGCGTTGCGTTTTTCCGCCCGGTCGATCGTCAGGATCGCAATGCCGTCAGCGGTCTTCTCAAGCTTGATATGATGCGCCGTCATGTTTCCTCCGTCCCTTAGCCACTCGCCCTGCTTAGGGGGAGAGGCGTCATAAATCTTTCCAATCCCAGGCTACAGGCGCGGCTCAATGCACCTTCACCCTAGCTTCCGCCGTCTTCCGCGTCCGGATATTAAGCAATTCCACGCCCAGCGAGAAGACAATTGCGAAGTAGAGATAGCCGCGCGGAATGTGGAAGCCGAGCCCGTCTGCCACAAGCGCCACACCGACCAGCAGGATAAAGGCCAGCGCCAGCATCTTCGTTGTCGGATGCTGCGCAATGAATTTCGACAGCGGGTCTGCTGCCACGGCCATGACGATGGTCGACATCACCACTGCCGCCACCATCACCGCCAGGATGTCCGTCATCCCGATCGCCGTAATCACCGAGTCCAGCGAGAACACGATGTTGATCACGAACAGTTGCACGATCACGCTCGTGAAGTTTGATTTCGCGTTCGTCTCCTCATGATGCGTGCCTTCGACCGAAGCGTGAATCTCCTGCGTGCCCTTCCAGAGCAGGAACAACCCGCCGCCAAGCAGGATCAGGTCCTTGATAGTGATCTCTTCGAAATGGTGCGCCGCCTCTGCATCGCCGCCTGACACGAACATCGCCAGTTCGTGCGGCAGATGGAACAGCGCCTCCTTGTCCAGCCCGATGATGACGAAGATCAGCGACAGCATGATGATGCGCAGGCCCATCGCGCCCCAGATGCCGATGCGGCTGGCGCGCTCGCGCTCCGCGCCCTGCAGTTTGCCGGTGGCAATGGAAATGAACAGCAGGTTGTCGATCCCCAGCACGACTTCCAGGAAGGTGAGGGTCGCAAGAGACCCCCAGAAAGCAGGGGAGGCTAGAAGTTCGGCCATGGGAGTCGCCTTTGTGGTGGGAAGGACTGCGGCCGAGTGAACCCTGCGCCGCGATTTTGGGCAAGGCTTTCCCTTCGGGAGCATCTTGCGCGCGGGCCTGCCCTGCCGCAGCTTCCCGACATCCAC
>CALGEF010000230.1 GCA_937881755.1 uncultured Acidobacteriota bacterium | reverse complement strand
TTTCGGCCGCGGCTCCGGAGGCTCTTTTGTGCGTTCCGGCAACGCTTTTGGCGCAAGCGGCCCGGCAGGCCTCCGGCACGGCGCTCAGCCTGGGCGGGCAGACCTGCCATCCAGGAAAAAGGCGCCTTTACCGGGGATGTGTCGGCCCTGATGCTGAAGGAAGCGGGTGCCGGGTTCGTGATAGCCGGGCACTCTGAACGCCGGACCGGACATGGCGAGACGGACGCAATTGTCGCAGCACAGGCCCGCGCAGCGGTAAATGCCGGCCTCACACCGATCATCTGCGTTGGCGAAACCCTCGGCGAGCGTCAGTCGGGCGCCACGTTGAAGGTCATTGAGGTCCAGCTTGCGGGTTCTCTGGGCGCATTGCAGCCCGCCACCTTCGTCCTGGCCTATGAGCCGCTCTGGGCGATCGGGACCGGTAAAGTGGCGACACCCGACCAGATCGCCGAAGTGCATGCTTTCATCCGGCAATTTCTTGAGCAGCGCTTCGGCAAGCCGGGCCAGTCTGTCCGCATCCTGTACGGCGGCAGCCTGAACCCTGCAAATGCAGCCGAAATTCTCCCGATTGCGAACGTGGACGGGGGACTGATCGGGGGCGCAAGCTTGAAGGCGGGGGACTTTCTCGCCATCTACAACACGGCGGTTGCACTGACAGTGTGAACCGTCCGGCTTGGCGAATGCCCATAAGCGGGATAAGCGAGCGCGGAAATCCCAATCAGCCGGGCCCCAATTCATGCAGAACGTCATTCTTGTTATCCATATTCTCGCCTGTCTGGCGCTGATCGGGCTTGTCCTGGTCCAGAAATCCGAAGGCGGCGGCCTTGGAATCGGGGGTGGCGGAGCCAATTCGCTGATGTCCGGTCGCGGCGCGGCAGGCGCCATTGTGCGCACCACGATCATCATCGGCGGCATCTTCTTTGTGACCAGCCTCACGCTGTACTCCATCTCCAACCGGTCGAACGGCAGCCCTTCGGGTATAGAAAGAGCGCTGGAGGAGGCATCCCCGGCCCTCAATCCGCAAGACCCCGCAGACCTGTTCGATCCCACGGTGCCGCTGCTGGGCAATGAAACCGCCCCTGAAACGGCACCTGGCACTTCGGTCGTTGCGGATCCGGCCCCCACCCAGGTCCTGGCGCCGCCGGAGCCTGCTGCTGAGCCGGAAACGGCGCCTGCCGGGACCAATCCCCAGTAATTTTGGCTGAGGTTCGTATTCGCGGCAGCCGCGCCCGCGAATCGTTGCAAGAATGTCATCCCATGATCCGCTATATTTTCATTACGGGCGGCGTGGTGTCTTCCCTCGGCAAAGGCATCGCCTCCGCGGCGCTCGGGGCGCTGTTGCAGTCACGCGGGTACGGCGTGCGTCTGCGCAAGCTTGACCCCTACCTCAACGTTGACCCCGGCACGATGAGCCCGCGTCAGCACGGCGAAGTCTACGTCACCGACGATGGCGCCGAGACGGACCTCGATCTCGGCCACTACGAACGCTTCACAGGCGTCTCGGCCCGCCAGTCGGACAACATCACGACCGGGCGCATCTACAGCCGCATCATCGAGAAAGAGCGCCGCGGCGACTATCTCGGCGCAACGATCCAGGTCATTCCGCACGTCACCAACGAGATCAAGGACTTCGTTTTGTCCGATCCGGGCGAAGGCGTAGATTTCGTGCTTTGCGAAATCGGGGGAACGGTCGGCGACATCGAGGGCCTGCCTTTCTTCGAAGCCATCCGCCAGCTCGGCCAGGAACTCGGCCCGGAACGGACCTGCTTCATCCACCTGACGCTGCTGCCCTACATCCCGGCTGCTGGCGAGATGAAGACCAAACCAACGCAGCACTCCGTGAAGGAGCTGCGCTCGATCGGCATCCAGCCGCAGATCCTCCTGTGCCGCTGTGACCGTCCGATTCCCGAAAACGAGAAAGGCAAGATCGCCAGCTTCTGCAACGTGCGCCCCTCCAGCGTCATCGAGGCCCGCGACGTCCGGCACATCTATGACGTGCCGGCGGCCTACCATGCCGAAGGTCTCGACAAGGAAGTGATCCGTCACTTCGCGATCACCGACGCGCCGGAGCCGGACCTGTCGAACTGGCAGCGCATTGCCCGGACCATACACAATCCGGATGGCGAAGTCTGCGTAGCCCTTGTCGGCAAGTATACTGACGTTCCGGACGCGTACAAATCGGTCGCCGAGGCATTGAGCCATGGCGGCGTGGCCAACAACGTGAAAGTCACCGTCCGGCTGATCAACTCGGAAGAGTTCGATGACGACGCGCGCCCGCTCGATATTCTCGAAGGCGTTCACGGGATTATCCTGCCCGGCGGGTTTGGCGAGCGCGGCGCGCATGGAAAGATCCGCGCCTCGCGGTTTGCGCGTGAGCGCAAAGTGCCATGCTTCGGAATCTGCTATGGCATGCAGATGTCGGTGATCGAGGTCGCCCGCAATCTTGCTGGCCTGCAGGATGCCAACACGACCGAGAACGACCGCCGCACCCGAAACCCGCTCGTCGGGCTCATGGAAGAGTGGACGAAAGGCAACGAGAAGGTCACCCGCGACGAGAACACGGACAAGGGCGGCACGATGCGCCTTGGCGCCTATCCGGCGCGCCTCAGGACCGGTAGCCGGGTGGCTGAGGTGTACGGATCAAACGAGATTTCAGAGCGCCA
>CALGEF010000229.1 GCA_937881755.1 uncultured Acidobacteriota bacterium | reverse complement strand
CTTAACTCAAACCCGGATGCGCCAGGCCCTCCTCAAGTCAGTCAGCCATCTGTCCCGGAATACCTGGCGACAGACATCCTGATCATTAAACAGAGCGGCTTTTCATCAGCGGCTGAATGCGCGTACCGAAATTCTCGACGCCCTCGATGAAGTCATCAAACGTCAGCAGGACGCCGCCCGTGCCAGGCACCGTGGCCATTTCGTCCAGCATGCGGGCGATGCTTTCATAGGATCCAACCAGCGTGCCCATGTTGAGGTTCACCGCCGACGCCTGATCGGCAAGCTGGCGCACGTTGGTCGTGGCCGACGTTTTGTCAGCCGCTCCCTGTTCGCCGAGCCACGCCACCGCTTCCTGGTCGACGCCTTCGCGGTAGTGTATCCACTTGTCCATCGCCTCTTCATCGGTCTCGGCGGCAATCACCATCACAAGCACAAATACCGAAACATCGCGGCCTGTCTTTGCTGTCGCCGCCGCAAGGCGCTCGTTATTGAAAGCAAAGGCGGTCGGCGTGTTGACGCCCTTGCCCAGGCAGAATGAATAGTCAGCATACTGAGCCGAAAAAGCGAGGCCGTCGTCAGAGCTGCCCGCGCAGATAATCTTCATGTCGCCCTGGGGAAGGGGCCTCACGCGGCAGTCTTCCATCTGGTAGTAAGTGCCTTTGAAGTCAGACTGGCCGGTCGCCCAGAGTTCACGCAGGATCTGCGCATACTCGCCGAGCATCTGATAGCGGTTGCGGAAGTGCTCGTCGCCTGGCCAAAGCCCCATCTGCGAGTATTCAGGGCGCTGCCAGCCGGTAATCAGGTTGAGCCCGAACCTTCCATGACTGATCGAGTCAATCGTATTGCACATCCGTGCGGCATAGGCGGGCGGAATGACCAGCGTGGCGCACGTCGCGTAAATCCTGATCTTCTCGGTGACCGCCGCCAGCCCGGCCATCAGCGTGAAGCTCTCCAGGTTGTGCTCCCAGAATTCTGTCTTGCCGCCGAAGCCGCGCAGCTTGATCATCGAAAGCAGGAAATCGAGACCGTACTTCTCGGCCCGGATCGCTATCTCCCTGTTGAGATCAAACGTCGGCATGTATTGCGGACTGTTCTCGGAAATCAGCCAGCCGTTATTGCCGATGGGAACGAAAACGCCGACTTGCATAAGAGACTACTCCTGTTGGGGCGCCGGACTGGCGAGCCAGTCCAGCACGATCTGATTGAACCGCGCAGGTTCAGTGACATTGCAGGCGTGACCGCCCCGTTCCAGTTCGATCACTTCGCCGCAGGGCAATCCCCCTGCCAGCAATTCTGAAGCCCGGGACGCCACCAGCAGGTCATCTGCTGCAGACAGGGCCAGCACGGGGCAGGTGATGTCGCCGAGGCGGGCCCGGATATCGAAGGCGGCGAGCGCAGCGATACGCTTTTCGGTCGTCTCCACGCCTGGGAAGCCTGCGCGCTGGTGCTCTGCCTCTTCGTCGAGCCAGTCCATATTCGCGCAGATCCAGTTAGCCGGATAAAGAAACAGGGGTTGCGCGCGCAGGTAAGCCACCACGCCGCTTGCGCGCAGCAGGGCGAGCCGTGTCTCGAAGCAGCGCAGGAAGTGCGCATCGGGATGGCTCCAGCCATTCACAACGACCAGACGGCCGACGTGCCCGGGAGCTTTCAGGGCCATCGCAAGACCGGCAACGCCGCCCGCTGCGTGGCCGATTATATGTGCACGCATCACACAGAGCTCGTCCAGCAACTCCAGCATGTCGTCTGCCATATGATCGACGCTGAACCCGCCGGGCACGTATCGGTCGCTGCGCCCTGTGCCGCGATGGTCATACACGATCACATGAAACCGCTCACGCAACGCCCCGAGGTTGCGTTCCCAGTACCTGGCCGAACCGCCAAGCCCGGCCGACAGCATCAAGGCAGGCGCATCCGGCGATCCGTGAAGTTCATGATAAAGGCCGGACCGCGACAGGGGCATCAGGTTGCGAGATGCGCCACACTGGCGATTTCGACGAGGCAGTCAGGCTTCACTAGCCCGCACTGGATGCAGTAACGCGCCGGCTTCGCATCCGGGAAATATTCCGAATACACTGCATTCATGGCCGGATAATCCCCCCAGTCCTTCAGGAAGATATGGTTGAAGGCAATGTCGGCCATCGTGCCCCCTGCGGCTTCCAGCGTGGTCTTGATCACTTCCAGCACGTGGCGCGTCTGCGCGCCGGCATCTCCCACATGCAGCACCGCGCCGCCCTGGCCGAGCGCCAGTGTGCCAGACACGTAGACGACATTATCCGCCCTCGTGCCGGCTGAGTAGGGCGCGATGGGCGCCGGAAACTGCGGCGGGTTGATTGGTGTCATGGGCATGGGTCTGGGTCTCGCTGCTGGGGATCTGTCCGAAGGTACCACAGAAGTCGGCTACGGTGCTCACCCAGCCAAAGAACTTCTCGACATTGTAAACCGCCGCATCGCGCACAAAGTCCGGTCCCAGATGATGGGTTGCGTCGTCCAGCATGATGCCAAAATATTCGAGGTGGAATCCGTCGCGCAATGTGGACTCCACGCATACATTTGACGCGATGCCCACGAACACGATGTTGCGGATTGCGCGTGCCCTCAGGACGCTGTCGAGCTGCGAATTGAAGAAAGCGCTGTAACGCGTCTTGTTAAGGCATATGTCGCCTGGCTGCGGCGCCAGCCCGTCAACCAGGGCATAGTCCCAGCTGCCCCGCGCCAGCAACTGTCCCGCCAGTTCCGGACGCGCCCGCATTGTCTTTAACGCATTGGACTTGTGCCAGTTCGGCGATCCCGGGCCGCCCGCTTCCTTGTAATCCGGGTCCCAGCCGTTCTGCAGGTAGATGACCTGCACATTTGCCGCGCGCGCCGTATCGAGCACCGCCCTGATGCTGGAAATCACCCCGGCCGCGCCCGCGATGTCAAAACCCGCGAGGTCCACATAGCCGCCCTTGGAAGCATAGGCGTTCTGCATGTCGATCACGACAACCGCCGTTTCATCCGTGTTGACCTCAATCGGCTCCGGCCGGGCTGGCAGGGTGATCCTGCGCGGCGCAGAGGACGCGTTTGGAGTGCTGGAAACAGGTGTCACGCAAAACCTCGTGTAAGCGAAACCCCAGCCTTCCCCAAACGCCGGAAACTTGCAACCTGGCGCGCTGGAAATCGCC
>CALGEF010000228.1 GCA_937881755.1 uncultured Acidobacteriota bacterium | reverse complement strand
TGCTGGCTGGTCACCTATCCGCTTGCGGGTTGGATTGGTGCCACAGCTGGAATGTCGGCCGTATCCCTCGCCCTGGCGGCCATTGGGGCAGTGGGAATTTTCGCAGCATTGATGCTTTGGCCCGCCCATGACCCAGATGGGTTCGCGCATACCCACGATAACCTGCCGCTGGATCACCCACATCTGAGGGGTGAACGTCATCATACGCACACGTTTATCCTAGACAGCGAGCATCCACGATGGAGCTCGCAGCATTGACCGTTTGACCCGGTCGTCCCCCCGAATTCAAGGGACTACAAAAACCGAGTTTTCTCGCCAATACGAATGAAACGAATTCGAATTAAGCCAAGCAGATACACTGAAGCCTGATACCTGTCAGCCTTTGGTGCGTTGCGCGGTGGACGGCGTAGGCTCCTCAATCGCATCAGCCAAAACTTGGACGACATGCAGTGCTTTGCGCCCGGATCCGTCCACGATCTGCTTTCGGCAACTCGTGCCGTCCGCCACAATCAGGTCATCAGTCGAAACCGCACGCACCACCGGCAAAAGTGACAGCTCGGCCATGGCCACTGACGTGTCATAGTTCTCCGCCTCGTGACCGAACGCGCCAGCCATTCCGCAACAGCTCGACTCGATGTTCTTCACGACAAGACCGGGCACCTGAGCCAAGAGGGTTTGGGCCGCACTCAGCCCGCCCAACGACTTCTGGTGACAATGCCCGTGAATATGGGCGGTCCTCGCTCCCCGATCGACAAACGGCAATGTTACACGACCAGCCAAAATGTCGGCGGCCAACACCTCTTCGATGAGGAATGCGGCGTCCGCCAAGGGTTTCACTTCGTGTGCCGGGAGGAGAACGAGAAACTCGTCTCTCATGGTCAAAAGGCAGGACGGCTCTAGGCCTACCACACGTGCTCCGGCGGCCACGAACGGCGCAAGCGCGTCCAGCGTTCGCCGCGCCTCGGCGCGTGCGTGCTCCACCAGCCCAGTAGACAGAAATGTCCGCCCGCAACACAGGGGGCGCCCACCTGTCGCTGCAACATGGTGAACGCGGTATCCTGCCGCATTGAGAACTTGCAAAGCCGCCGACAGGTTATCGGGCTCGAAGTAGCGGTTGAATGTATCGGCGAACAGCACAAGATCCAGTCCGTCACCCTTCACGTTGGCAGGTGTCGAGGAACCGGCCTCCCGCCATGGCGATTGCCATTTAGGCAAGGGTCTGCGGGCTGACAAGCCGAGGGCCCGTTCGCTCAGCCATGGCAGACCGGGCACTCGATCCCGCAGGTTCGCAAGCGCACGTAACCGCGATGCAAGCGGGGCGTAATGGGGCAAAAAGGCCACGAGGCGGTCGCGCAAGCTCAGCCCGTGACGCAACTGGTACTGGTATTCGACTTCGACCTTCATCTTGGCCATGTCCACGCCGGTCGGGCATTCGTGGCGGCACGCCTTGCACCCGACGCAAAGCGACATGGTCTGCTTCATCTCGGCGGATGTGAGGGCGTCCGGGCCGAGTTGACCGGAAATGGCCAGCCGCAACGTGTTCGCGCGCCCGCGGGTCAGGTGTTGTTCGTCGCGGGTGACGCGGTAGCTGGGACACATCGCGCCGCCCGCCAGTTTGCGGCAGGTGCCGTTGTTGTTGCACATCTCGACCGCACCGCCGAAACCGCCTTTTTCTGACCAATCCAATCCTGTCCGAACCGGCACCGACACGCGGTAGTCTAGCGCAAAGCGCATCAGGTCCGGGTCATCCATCTTGTAGGGGCGCACGATCTTGCCCGGGTTAAGGCGTGCGTCGGGGTCAAACTCGTCCTTCACTGTCTCGAACGCGCGGACAAGGGTTGCGCCAAACATCCGTTCGTGAAACTCCGAGCGCGAAATACCGTCACCATGTTCGCCCGAATGCGAACCCTTGAAATGGCGGACGAGATCGCAGGCCTCCTCGGCGATCGCGCGCATGGCATGCAGGCCGCGCGGGTCCTTCAGGTTCAGGATGGGACGCACATGAAGGCATCCGACGGATGCGTGAGCGTACCAGGTTCCCCGTGTTTGATGGCGTTCGAAAAGATCGGTGATCGCGTCCGTGTAGTCCGCCAGATGTTCCAGAGGCACAGCGCAGTCCTCGATGAAGCTGACGGCCTTAGCGTCGCCGGCCCCGGACATCATGATATTCAGACAGGCTTCACGCATTTCCCAGATGTCGCGTTGAACCGCGACATCTGACACTTTCACCACGGCGTCGGGATGGCCGTGATCCGCCATGCAGGCGTCCAGGCGATCTAGGTCGGCACCCAAAGCGAGGGCATCCGGACCGGCGAATTCGACCAGAAGCAAGCAGTCGGGCCGCCCGCGCGTGATCTGACCGAGGATCTTGCGGAACAACGGGATGTCCGCGCCGAGCGTCAGCACGTTGTTGTCGACGAGTTCAACGGACGTCGGCCCTAGCTCGACCAGGTGGCGCGTCACCTCCATTGCGGTCCGGAAGGATGGGAAATGACAGATCCCCATCACGCGGTGTTCAGGAAGCCGGGCCAGTTTCAGCGTCACCGCGCTGGACAAGACCAGAGTGCCCTCCGATCCGACCAAGAGACCGGCGTAATTCGGCTCGTCAGCGAGCAGTTCGTCAAGGTTGTAACCGCCAACCCGCCGCTGGACCTTTGGAAACATAAGGTCGATCTCCGAACGCTGACGTTCGGCAAGCGAGCGCATCGAATGTGCAAGCGACCAGGAATTGGCCGACGTACCCCTGCGATCGAAGGCAACGGGTGTGCCGTTGGACAACAGCCCCTCTATCCCGATCACATTGTCGACCATTTTGCCATACGCCAGCGAACGGGCCCCGCAGGAGTTGTTCCCGGCCATGCCTCCGATCGTGCAGCGTGACGCGGTAGATGGTTCGACCGGAAAGAAAAGGCCGTGCTCGCGCAGGCGCGTGTTCAGATGCTGAAGCACCGTACCCGGTTCGACCCTTGCGGTCCGCGCATCCGCGTCGACCGACAACACGTTGTTAAAGTGGCGACTGAAATCGACAACGATCCCCGGTCCGATGGGCTGCCCGTTTTGCGACGTACCGGCACCACGGGCGATCACCGGGACGGAATGGCGCGCGGCCACGTCGATCACGGCGGCAACGTCCTCCGCATCACGCGGAAAGGCCACAGCTGCCGGCATGATCTGATAGATCGATGCATCCGTCGCGTACCGGCCCCTTGTGAAGGCATCGCCCGCGGCCGGGCCTTTCATGGCGTCGTTCAGTTCCCGGGCAAGCGCAATAGCATCTCGATCCGATACCGCCGGTGCTGCCGCCATGGTGGGTCTCGCTGAGAGAGCGCGCTGAGTGTCGGACATCCGGGGGTTCCTCAATTTTAGTGAGGCAAGAAAGAATCGCTTGCCTAAGTTGTATACGACGAGGCCCTTGTCGCGGCGATGTGATGTCCCTGCAAACGGTTGTATTCCTCAACGGTT
>CALGEF010000227.1 GCA_937881755.1 uncultured Acidobacteriota bacterium | reverse complement strand
TCTGTCTGTTTTCTTAAAAGGGATTAACTTTTTACGTCGGTCGCTGTCGTGTCTTCCTCGCCGTAATCCTTGACGAGAAGATCGATTTCACCTGTCAACTGACCGGTGACGTGCGCGCGAAAGCGAACCACTATCGCAACGAACATCAGCGAGAACCCTGCCAATAGTGCGAAATGCGGTATCACCATCGGGGCTTCCGCAACAACGCTTCGCTGGTCGTTGTTGAACATCAGTTCCACGACGATCCAGTTATTCGGTATCACGTAAATGCACACGAGCAGGAACGAGGCGACGGCGATAAAATTGATGATCTCTTTGAAAGGCGACGGCAACATCACCGAGAAGACGTCCATTTTCAGATGCTGGCCCTCGTATGTGACCAGGATCGCGCCGATAAAGACGGTCCAGACCATGATGTAGATCATGATTTCCTCGGCCCAGATAATCGGCTCAAGGAATAGATAACGCCCGATTACATTTGCGACGTTGATCAAAATCCCGACCAGAATCATACAGCCGATGATTAGCCTTGGAATCGTAACCAGCCCGAAATGAATAGGTCTCGGAATCGAATTATTTGACGAGTTTGACATGCCCGCTCCCGTGTCCGCCCGGCCAATGGCCGACCTAATGTTACCCTGTTCGACCGCTCTCTGACCGGAGCGTGTCTGAGATCAATTGATTTGTTCCTGACGGAACAGCTCTTTTGCCTCGTTTGCATATATAAATTACACATCATTAGGACTCTAATCAAACGGGAGATTTTAGATGGGACAAACTGTCCTCGTTACCGGCGCTGCAAGCGGCATTGGACTTGCCTGTACAAAGCTTCTTCTTGAGGACGGATGCCGTGTCCTGGCGTTCGATCCGCAGGAAGACCGGATGCGCGCGGAACTCCCCGAATGCGATGAACTCACATTCTTTGGCGGCGATGTGTCCAAGACCGAAGACTGTGCCGCAGCCGTCAACCAGACCGTCGACAAGTTCGGCGGGCTCGATGCGCTGATGCACTGGGGCGCCGCGCATTCTTCCAAACGCTGGGACGAGCTTGATGCCGACGAGTGCAATTTCGTCATGTCG
>CALGEF010000226.1 GCA_937881755.1 uncultured Acidobacteriota bacterium | reverse complement strand
GGCAATGACAACGGCTGTCGCAAGGAGTGCCATGATCGAGACCGTCACCAGCAGTTCGACGAGTGAGAAGCCTGCCTGGCGGGTTCCGGCGGCTCCGGAGGGCGGGATGGATTGAGCGTTTTGCATCGGGGGGGGGCCTAAGGTCAGACGTTGCATTATTGCAGTGCCATTGTGTTGAGTTGAAGGATTGGCAGCATGATCGAGAGTACAATCAGCCCAACGAGCCCTCCGAGCACCACGATAATCAGAGGTTCCATGAGGCTCAGAGCGGTCGCTGTGGCGGTTTCGAACTCGCTTTCGAGGAAGTCAGCCGAACGCGTCATCATGCCGGGAATGTCACGCCCGACTTCGCCGCTCGCCACCATGTGCACCATCATCGCCGGGAAGGCGCCGGTCGCCTTCAATGCGACCGCGAATGAGCCGCCCTCGCGCACCTTGTCCGCAATCTGGTCAGCAGCGTCCTGGAAGACGGAATTGGTCATCGAGCCTCGCGCCGCCTGGAGCGATTCAAGGACCGTTGCGCCGGAGGATGACAGGGTTGAAAAAATCCGCGCGAAGCGGGCGGCCGCGACGGTCCGCGTCATGTTCCCGATGATCGGAAGCCCAAGCACGAGACGATCCAGCCGGCGTTTGATGACCGGCGTCCGCGACGCGCGGATGAGGAACCAGACACCGGCGACGGCGGCAAGGAGGATCAGCCAACCCCAGCTGCGCAGCAGGTTTGAAACTCCGATAACCTGTTCGGTCAGCCAGGGTAAGTCGGCCTCAAACATGTCGAATTGCTCAACAAGACGCGGCACGACGGCGACCATCAGCATGGCGACCATGCCGAGCGCCATGATGGATAGCAGTGCCGGATAGATCAGCGCTGACCGGACTTTCTGCCGAAGGCGCCAGGTATTCTCAAGGTAGACCGCCAGCCGCTCCATCACCTCGCCCTGGCGCCCAGAAAGCTCACCGGACGCGACAACCGAGCGAAAGAGTGGAGGAAAGGCTTTCGGAGCGCTCGCCAAAGCGTGTGCGAAGGTCGCGCCTTCCGCGACTTCGCTGCGGACGCGTTGCAGGATGGCTATAGTATCCGGCCTGGTTTCGTCGCTCGAGGCAGCCGTCAAAGCCTGGTCGACCGTCAGGCCGGCTTGAAGCAATACGGCCAGCTGGCGAGCCAGAAGGGTTCTGTCTTTTTCAGAGAGCGTGCCGCCGGCCGACTTTCCTGCAGAGCCAGCCTTGCCGGAAACCGGCAAAACATCGACCGGCACCAGTTCACGCATGCGCAAGGCCCGGCGCGCCGCCCTCGCGCTGTCTGCAGCGATGATACCCTTTGATCTCTTCCCGCTGGCATCAACTGCGACATATTCAAAGGCCGCCATCGCGTGCCTCCTTGCGACACACGCGCAGTACTTCTGCAACACTTGTTTCGCCTGCAAAGACATGCCGGCGGGCGTTCTCGATCAGTCGATGATGGGCCGCGAATGCGGCCTGGTCAATTTCATCTTCGGTTGCGTTCGCGTGAAGCAGTGAACGGATCGCCGGATCAACAACCAGGAGCTCATAGATCGCGATCCGGCCGTGGAATCCTGAATTGCCGCAGGCCATACAGCCCACCGGCTCGTACAGCGTCGCTTCAGGTCCCTGCGCCATGTTCAGGGCATCATAGTGAACCGGCATAGCGGTTATCGGAGTTTTGCAGACGTCGCAGAGTTTCCGGACCAGGCGCTGCGCCATCACGGCACGTAAGGTCGACGCCATCATGTAGGTCTCGACACCCATGTCGCGCAGGCGCGTGATGGCGCCGGCCGCGCTGTTAGTATGCAAAGTCGAAAAGGCGAGGCGGCCTGTTGAGGCAAATTCGAAGGCCGCCTCCGCCGTTTCGAGGTCCCGGATCTCTCCGACCATCACGATGTTGAAATCCTGCCGGAGAATATTGCGCAGAGCGCGCCCGAAAGTGAGGCCGACTTTCGCGTCCATCTGGGTCTGACTGATACCGGGAAGTCCGTACTCCACCGGATCTTCGAGCGTCATGATGTTGACGTTGCCAGTATTCAGTCTGGAGATTGAGGAATAGAGCGTGGTGGTCTTTCCGCTCCCGACAGGACCCGTCACCAGGATCACGCCGTTTGGCTGCTGAAGCACCTGGTCGAAGCGCTGGTAGGTATCCGTGTCCATCCCGAGTTGCTCGAGGCTCAGCAGGGCGTTCTGGGTGTCCAGCAGGCGAAGCGCCACGCGCTCTCCAAACCGTGTCGGAAGGATTGCAACACGGACATCGATTGAACGGCCGCCGGCCTGGAGGGAGATCCGGCCATCCTGCGGGAGGCGGCGTTCGGCGATATCGAGCCGCGCCATCACCTTGATGCGGCTGACCAGGGGCGCTGCCAGTTTGCGCGGCGGGGTAAGGACTTCAACGAGGTCGCCGTCAATCCGGTATCGGATTGATAGTTTGTCTTCGAATGGATCAACGTGAATGTCTGATGCGCGGCGCTTGACCGCTTCGTGAATAAGTCCGTTTATAAGCCGGATAACAGGCGCGTCATCGGCTGCGCCAAGCAGATCTGCTGCTTCCGGGATGTCTTCGATCAGGCTTTCGAGGCCGCCGCGGCTCGCCATTGCAGCTTCAACGTCGGTCTCTCCCATCGGGCTCTGGCTGAAAGCCTGGGCCAGTTCCCGCTCAAACACAGCTTTGTCCATTGCCTCGAGCGCGTACGCACGACCGAGCGCCCTTCGGGCCTCAATCAATGCCATGGCGTGTGCACCATCACGCACGCCGACGGTTAACACGGGCCGATCCGTCAGCACGATCAGGCCCTTGTCCTTGGCGAATGCGTAGGTGAACTGGCGAACAGACATGGGAATTATCTATGACCTATTGAGGCGGCGGGCTCCCCAGGACTTCAGAGACGAAGGCGTCCAGCGAGTTCGCCTGTCCTGCTTCGCCTTGCCAGAGCTCTTCGGCCCTTATGTAGCGGTAGCTGCGCGAGGTCGCCTCTCTCGCTTCATTTTGATTGCGAACAACGGTCGGCCGGATGAAAACCATCAGGTTTGTTCTGACGCGGGCTTTGCCCTGTGAGCGGAACAGCCGTCCTGCAAAGGGAATATCTCCCAGAAACGGTACTTTCTCCTCGGTGACTGTTTCCGATTGCTCGATCAGGCCGCCGATAACGATGATCTCGCCATTATCCGCCAGGATACTGGTTTCGATTTTGCGCGTGTTGAAGACGAGATCCTGCGTTGCGATTCCAACCACATTGGCGATGCTGGAGACTTCCTGCTCAATATCGAGGCGGACAGAATCGTCAGTCGAGATGCGCGGTGTGACATTCAGGCTGAGGCCTATTTCCTTGCGTTCAACCGTGCGGAACGGGTTTGCGTTGCCCTCTCCCAGGACTTCGCCGGTGACGATCGGCACTTCCTGGCCAACCAGCAGGGACGACTTGCCGTTATCAAGGGTCAGGTTGAAGGGTTTCGACAGGATACGTGAATTCGTGTCGTTTTCGACGGCTGTCAGGACCGCTCCGAACAATGTGTCGCCATCCCGGCCTCCCGCGCCAAGCGTCAATCCGCTCAGGCCGAGCAGAGAATTGATCGCGCTTGAAGTAAAGGGATTGGTGCCTGCGGTGGTCGTCGGCGGTCCCGAACTGATGGCACCCGCAAGGGCGAGAAGGTTAGGTGCGGAGCGAGAGAAGTTGGTCGTGGCGAACGGAACAGCGGAACTGCCGGTGCCCGACAGCAGGAACCGCAGGCCCAGTTCGCGGGCCGTATCGTCAGACATTTCAACGATGATGGCCTCGACGAGAACCTGCGCACGCCGCCTGTCCAGATCCGTGATGACCCGCTCGAGCGTCAGGAGCGTTTCGGTGGGGGCGCTGATCACGAGCGAATTGGTCGGGCCGTGGTGTGCAATGGTGCTGGGCACGGCGTCCGGGGAGAAATCACCTCGTCGGGCCGATATCGCATCAGCGACCTTTTCAAGTATCGGCACGATTTCTGAGGCATCGGCATTGTTCAGGGAGATCACCCGCAGGGTATCTTCAACCCTGTCCGACTGATCGAGCGTCTGGGCGACGCTGAGGGCGCGCGAGACGGCAAGCTCATCACCGCGCACGACGATGGAATTGCCTGTCGGTGCCGCAACAACCGTGAAGTTCGACGAGAAGCTGTCTTCGCCGCCGCGCTGATTGAGCGTAGTCAGTATGGTCTGGAGTTCAGCTGCTGGAACATTCTTGAGTGCGAGGGTTTCCGTGCGGGTCTGGTCGCGGTCGAGGTCGGCGACCAGGCTCAGAATGCGCGGCAGGTTGGAGGCATAATCGACGACCACGAGTGTGTTCGACTTTGCGTTCGCGACAACCATACCTTGCGCATCGATCAGCGGCTTGACCATCTGCGCCGCTTCCAGGGCCCGGAAATTGTCGAGCTTCACAATTTCAGTCACAAAGCTGTTGCCGCCCGTGCTTCGAAGGCTCGATTCGCTGATGCCGGAGTTCTCCGGAATAATTCTGTAGGTGTCCTTGCCCGACGGAATAGCAACGAAGCCATGGACGCGTAGGGTGGACAGGAAGACTTCAAAGACGCCTTCCCGGGTGAACGGGACAGAGGAGTTCACCGTAACGCGCTTCGTGCGCGCGTCGGGGTGGACGACAAAGGTATATCCCGTCACGACGGATACATCCGCAATCAGCGATGACATTTCCACATCATCAAAGTTCAGGACGTGGCGCGAAGTAGCGTCGCGGGTTTCATTCGCGTAGCCGAAGGCAGGTAGTGCGCTGGTGGCAAACAAGGCGGCCATCAGGCCGGTGCGAAGTGACATTCTAGTCTCCCCTGGGGATGCTAAGAGATATGGACTGAAGGGCCCCGCCGCGCTCGACGGTGAGATCCAACGCATTGGCGCTGGCGAGTTGTGCGAGCAGGCCGGGGGTATCGGCGCTTCCAACCCTGCTGCCGGCGATTTCGACGATGACGTCGCCGGACTTGAGGCCGAGAGCGGCCAGATCGGCTTCATCGCCGCGGCTCTGGATACGATAGCCCGTCAGGGTCCCGTTGGACTGGACGGGTTGGAAATCCACCTTTGCCAACAGGCTTTGCGTTTGGCCGATCGCCGGCGGTGCTGACACGCTCTGCCGGGGCTGGGTTGCGGTGCGGGGTTCCTCGCCAGGAAGCCGCAATACCGAAAGGCCTGAAGCGCTGCTGTCCATCATCAGCGTTTCGAGCGCGCCGCCTTTCATGATCAGGACACGGTCAGGCAGGATCCGGTCGAGCGTTACGCCGTCGATGATCATGTCGCCCATGCGATAGGTGAGGGCAGACTGATCCGGGGTCTGGATGATGGCGATGGGGGAATTGGCCATTTGGTCCGATTGCAAAGCGTCGGGAATTGCCCGAACGCCTTTCAGCCGGAGGTTAAGACTGGTTTCAGGTGCGTTCGGTATGACGGGGGAGCTGGCGATAGCGGTCCCGAAATGGTTGGCCCGGGTGAGGCTCATGAGATCTACCTGAGTGGACGGCGCGGCTGCTGAGGGGGAGGCGCCGCCAGAAGCGAAGATGACCGGCTTACTCACTGCGCCGGCGGGGTCCACCAGCAACCAGAGCAGCCGCGCGACCAGGAAGCCAGCTGCCAGCGCCATGAGCACGGCCAGAACGCGGCGCGCGACCGGCATGCCATCCGTGAGAATAGAGAGGATGCCTTTCTGCATTACCATTCTCCCGCAAACTGGTTAGCGCCTGCCCGAAGTTCCCAAGCCTGGATTGCTGTCGGTTTCACAGGCATATAAACGTGTCAATTGCAGCCTGGCAGGAGAGGAAGGCGCCTGCGGCTTTCCCGCCAGCTTTACCAGTACGATCATCCGGGCAGCGACGATAGAGGGGCAGTGATGCGGATCCTCAAACTTCTGGAAACGACTGAAATCCGCCCGTTTTAAACGCATTAGCTGGTCGTCTCATGGCCTCGGGGCCTACGGACCCTTCCTGTCTGGCGTGGCATAGTATTGTCGCTCTAATACGACTGAAACAGGACACTTTCGTGCCGGTTACGTAAAATTATTGTGACACCCGGGCCCTTACAGCCGGGCTCTTCTTGAGTTGGGTCATTTCGAGTTGGTCCATGTTGCCTCAGTAGGCTGACTAATCGCCAGGGGAGGTAGTTGTCGCATTTCCGAAACAAATCTTTGAACCAGCTGTCATGCGTCAGCGTTAACTGGTCCTCAGTCATCCTTGGCTGGCTGTCCATTGACTTTCATGAGGGGTTCCCATGCTACTTCGTTCGTCCATCAGCGCGCTTGCGCTGACCCTTGTTGTTGCCTGTTCCTCAGGTAGCGAAATTGCATCTCCCGGCGCCACCTCCGGCGGCACGCCTCCAGGCGGCGGCGGTGGTGGCGGCGGAGGCGGCGGAGCCGGAACAGCTTCCTGCCCGGCCGGCTTCACGGCAGGCGCATCTGTCGCCGGACTGACGACATGTAACCTTTCGGGCACCTACCTCACAAACCTGACCCTTCGGAAAGTGGCCGGCGTAGCATATGCCGTCAACGGCCGGGTGGACATCGGCGTCGATACCGGCGCTGACGGCGCGCGCGCCGGCGGCTCGGTCGCCAGCCTCACAATCGAACCGGGCGTGACTGTTTTCGGCCGCAGCGGCGCCGACTATATTGTTGTCAACCGGGGTTCCCAGATCAACGCCAATGGCACTGCGGCGGAACCAATTATTCTGACCAGCGCCAACGATCTCATTCGCCGCGCTGACACAGACCCTTCGAACGATGATGGCGGCAACGCGATCGGCGAATGGGGCGGTCTTGTGGTGCTTGGCCAGGCACCGATCAACCGCTGCCGCGATGCGGCGACGCCGGGCACCGCGCAGTGCGAAAATCTTGTCGAAGGCGTCAGCAACCCTGACGCAGTCTATGGCGGCGCCGATGCGTCGGACAGCAGCGGCACGCTGCGCTACGTCTCGATGCGCTTCTCCGGTTTCGAAATTGCGCCCGGCAACGAGCTCAACGGCATTACCCTCGCCGGTGTGGGTTCCGGCACGACGGTCGAGTATGTGCAGGTCCACAACAGCTCGGATGACGGCATGGAATGGTTCGGCGGCACAGTGAATGGCCGCTACCTCGTTCTCACCGGCAATGATGATGACTCGCTCGACACCGATAACGGCTATTCGGGCTCCAATCAGTTCGTGGTGGTCAAGCAGCGCGAGTCGGGCGGTGACAATATCGTTGAAGCGTCGAGCCGCGCTGCCGGCGCCACACCGCCTTCCAATGCAAAGTTTGCGAACTTCACCTTCGTCGGTAACCGCACCAACGCCTTCCGTCTCAACACCGGCACGATCGGGACCTATGTCAACGGCGTGGTAAACTATGGCAAACAGTGCCTCCGCTGGGAGCCGACCGCCGGTAACGGTACCGCCGGCTATCAGGCCGGTGCAGACCCGGCCTTTGCGTCGGTTCTGTTTGACTGCACCCTTGGTCTTGCAACATCAAACTCCGACACGGCGGCCGCGACCGCCTCTGTCGCCGCCGATGGCAATAACCGGATCGGCACGGACAGCCTTTCGGCCGAATTCTTCCCCGGTCCGAACGAGCAGGCCGTGACCCCGTTCAATCCGACGACGCTCAGCCCTTTCTTCCAGAACGCTCAGTATATCGGCGCCTTCAGCCCGTCAGAAACCGAGACGGCGAACTGGGCAAGAGGCTGGACGATTGGCCTCTTCCAGCCGACAGCCTGCCCTTCGGGCACCATCGACCCGGGTATCACCGTGGCCGGTCAGCGCCTCTGCCGAGTGTCCGGCACGATCACAACTGACCTGCGCCTGACGCGCGGCAACATCTACGAAGTCGGCGGCCGCCTCAATGTCGGCGTCGATGTCGGTGCGGACGGAACGGCCCCGGGCGGCGATCCGGCCACCCTGACGATCGAGTCGGGCGTGACGGTCTTCGGCCGGAGCGGCGCCGACTACATCCTCGTCAATCGCGGTTCGCAGATTTTTGTCAACGGAACCCGTCAGAACCCGGTCATCATGACATCCCAGGCGGATGTGACGAACACCCAGGCGAACCCGGATACGGCGATTGGAGAGTGGGGCGGTCTGGTGATCCTCGGCCGCGCGCCGATCAACCGTTGCCGTGACGCGGCAACCCCCGGAACAGTCGCTTGTAACAACCTGGTGGAAGGCGTCAGCAATCCGGACGCTGTCTATGGCGGCGCATTGCCTGGCGATAGCAGCGGCTCGATCCAGTACCTTCAGGTCAAGTATCCCGGCTTCGAGATTGCCCCGGGCAACGAACTCAACGGGATCACGCTGGCCGGCGTCGGCTCGGGCACGACCTTTGAGTATGTTCAGGTCCATAACAGCTCGGATGATGGCATCGAGTGGTTTGGTGGCACGGTGAACGGCCGATACCTGATTGTGACCGGCGCGGATGACGACTCTCTTGACACCGACAACGGTTATTCGGGCGCCAATCAATTCGTGATAGCGGTTCAGCGAGCAGGGGGCGGTGACAATATCGTCGAAGCGTCCAGCCGCGCAGCCGGCGCAACCCCGCCTTCCGATGCGAAGTTCTCGAACTTCACCTTCGTGGGCGACCGCACCAACGCCTTCCGCCTGAACACCGGTACCATCGGCACCTACGTCAATGGTGTCGTCAGCTATGGCAAGCAGTGCATGCGCTGGGAGTCCTCCGCCGGTAACGGAACAGCCGGGTATCAGGCAGGTGCAGATCCGGCCTTCAATTCGGTCCTGTTTGACTGTGTGCTTGGCCTGGCGACGTCGAACTCTGACGCCTCCGCGCCTGCGGCAGCTGTTGCCGCCGGCACCAACAACTCGACCACGATTGCAGACACGCTGACCTCGGTCTTCCTCAACGGGGCCGCTGAGACTGCGGTGACGCCGTTCAACCCGACGGGCCTCTCCTCGTTCCTGCGGAACGTCACTTACATCGGTGCCGTTCAGAACGCTCAGGACACCTGGTGGCAGGGCTGGTCGTGCGGCCTTGAGGCCAGCGATCCCTGCTGAGGAAAACCTCGCGCCGGAGCTTTTCAACAGGCTCCGGCGCATCTTCCGTCTGCGCTGCTTCCTTTTACTTTCTAGAGGTTTTTCACAAAATGACCCTCCGCCGTTTTTCTTACCCGCTCCTGCTGTCGACGGCCCTCGTCTTCAGTGCCCCTCTGGCCTTCGGCCAGGAAGCAGACAGCGTCCCGAACGAAACCGCCAATCAGACCGCTGAAGAGCCGCCGGTTGAAGAAGTCCCTCCGGAGCCAGAGGCGGATCGCACCCTTGAAGCGGTTGTCGTCCGCGGCGAGTTCATTCCCGAGCCTCAGCGCGCGACCTCACAGGTTGCCAGTTTCCTGTCTTCTGACGATCTTGTCCGTCAGGGCGACTCCAACGCCGCTTTGGCCCTGACCCGCCTCAGCGGCCTCAGCGTGGTGGGCGGAAAGTTCGCCTTCGTGCGGGGTCTGGGCGACCGTTATTCCGCCGCTACCCTGAATGGCTCCCCGCTCCCGAGCCCGGAGCCCCTGCGCCGGACCGTGCCCCTCGATCTGTTCCCGTCCAGCGTCCTCGAAGGCGCGGCGGTCCAGAAGACCTATTCGGCAAACCTTCTAGGCGAGTTTGGCGGCGGGCTTATCAATCTTGAGACTTTGCGCCGCCCGCGCGAATCGTTCTTCACCGCAAAGTATGGCATCGCCGCGAACGATGCGACCACGGGTAAGACAGGGATTTTTGTTCGCGGGTCCGACACCGACTGGTCGGGTTATGATGATGGTCTCCGCAATATTCCTGGTCCGCTTCAGGCTCTGCTTTCGTCCGGAACCAGTCTGAGTGGCCAGACCCCGGCGCAAATTGAGGCGGTTGGCGAAAGCCTCGTGAACTCACCACTCTCCGTCATTCAGAGCGGCGAACTTGGTCCGGACCAGTCTGCATCCCTGGAGGGCGGCCTCCGGTTCGACCGCGGCGAGTTCGATTTCGGCCTCACGGGCGTGCTCGCCTTTGACACCGCCTGGACGACCAAGGAAGCCATCCGCCAGCAGGTCGACGGCGGCTTGATCGGCAATGACTTAACGACCTTCTCCACGTCCCTTGATACAACTGTCAGCGGACTAGCGTCTGCATCGGTCGGCCGGGGCAATCATGACGTCCAGGCAACACTGTTCTACGTCCATACTGGATCGAGTGAAGCGCAGATCAGCACCGGGACCGATTTCAACGCGCCTGGCAACACGGGTGAAGTGTTCGACGAATCGACCGGCTTTTATGAACGTGAGCTGACCTTCCTCCAGCTGCGGGGCGATCACGAGTTCGGCGATATTGAACTCACGTGGCGCGGCGCAACTGCACTTTCGACGCGCGATGCGCCTTACGAGCGTTCGCTTCGCCGTCTTGTGGACGAGACAGGGACACCCCTTTACTCAGTTGCCAACAATTACGGTATCCGCTTCTCCGAGCTTGAGGATACGATTAACAGCTTCGGCGCTGACGCGGCTTACCGCCTGTCGATCGGCGGGTCTCGTGAAGCCGTCCTCTCGGCTGGCTTTGACACATCGGCGACTGAGCGCACCTATGACTTCCTGGGCCTGCGTTTTGTTGGCGGGAATGCCCTGCCGGATGACGTGCAGGTTGCCCGTCCGGACTTCCTGTTCTCGCCGGATAACATCTCGCCGGATCGGTTTATCCTTCAGGAAATCATCACGCCCAACGACTCCTATGCCGCTGAACTGGACGTAAACGCTTTCTACGTCCAGGCGGATATCGACCTGATCGACTATGTCAAAGGCACGTTTGGCGTGCGCCTTGAAGACGCTGAACAGGCCGTCCGTACGTTCGACCGGTTCGGCAACCCCGGCGCCGGTGACGTTAACCTGAGCAATGAATACGTCCTCCCCGCAGCGACACTGACCTGGAACTTTGCCGACGACCTGCAACTTCGCGCGGGTTATTCCAAGACGATCGCCCGTCCGCAGTTCCGCGAACTGGCTCTGTCTGCATTCCTAGATCCTGAAACAGACCGGGTTTATCGCGGAAACAGCGGACTGGTCGACACGGAGCTGCAGAACTTTGACGCGCGTCTCGAATACTATATGGGCCGCAACCAGTTCATAACCGTTGCCGGTTTCTTCAAGGACATCACAAACCCGATCGAAGAAGTTCAGTATTCCACCGCTTCATTCGTGTTCGAGACCACCTTCATCAACTCTCCCAAGGCCGAGCTTTACGGCCTTGAACTTGAGTACCGTACCCGTTTCGAAATGCCGCTTCCGGGGGCATTCTTTGATGCGCGTGAATGGCTGTTCTCGACCAACTATACCTACACCTCGTCTGAAGTTCAGGCAGCGGAAGGACAGCTGATCTTCGATCCCGTTTTGCGTACGCCGCGCGACGCGGCGCTGCTCGGCCTTGATGGCTCTGAGCTCCAGGGCACACCGGAAAACATCGTGAACCTGCAGTTCGGATGGGAAAGCGATGTCGACCAGCTGACACTCCTTGTCGGTTTCGTGGATGACCGCATCCTGCAGCGCGGTTTCGGAGAGGGCAGTTTTGCTCTGCCGAACGTCGTTGAGGAACCCGGTACACAGGTGGACCTCGTCTATCGCCGCAATTTCAACATCGGCGGCCGGGACCTCGAGTTTGGTCTGAGTGGGCGTAACCTGCTGGATGAGCAGCACATCGAGTATCAGGAGACTGAAGAGCTCGGCCGCACGAACTTCAATACCTATGACCGGGGCCGCTCGGTTTCGGCGAGCATCTCGGCGAAGTTCTGATCAGAACAGGCAATGCCCCGGGCCAGCAGGCCCGGGGCATTTTTTCTGCGCCGTCTGCAGCCAGTAAATTCAGCTGATCGCAGTTCGACACAGTCCTTCTGCCGGACGCCCTACGTTTCCAGAAGATCGGCGGCCGGCTTTTTGCAAGCACGCGCACATACTGGTCCGGAGTCGCCCAATGAAGAAAGCCCGCTCAGTCTTCGCGGTAGCGGCGGTTGCCGGCCTCGCTGCTTGCGGGAACAAGCCGTTGCCTGTGCCCCAGGCTCCAATGGCGAACGCGGCGGAGTATGCCTGCGGGGACATTCAGGTGCAGATCGGCATGGCGGGGGACGCGGCGGTGCGACGCGTGGAGGGGGCGGACTACATCCTGAGCGTTGTAGAGGCGCCGACCGGCGCGAAATACGTCGCCGACGATTTCATGCCCGTAACAGGCTTCTGGAGCAAGGGCAACGAGGGCGTGCTGACCCTCGCCGGCGTGGACTATCCGGAGTGCACGCAGACCGGCGGAGAAGGCGCGCCACCTGTCGAGGCGCCGGCGAACTGGACGGCGTGCGGGCAGGAGCCCGGCTGGATGCTGACGGTCGCCGGGGGCATGGCGGATTTCGTTTATGACTACGGCGCGCAGGGCTACTCCGCGCTGCTGCCGGAGCCCCGCGCCATCGAGGGCGGGATCGGGTATTTCGAAGGCCCGGGCGGATTGGCGATCACGTCGATCGCCAAGGTTTGCGCCAATTCCGCGACCGGTGTTCCGTACCCGGACACGGTGACGGTGGCATTCAGCGACGAGGTGTACCAAGGCTGCGGCGGCGATCCGCTGGCGCTGCTGGTGGGCGCGGACTGGGTGGTCGAGGATATCAATTCCGGCGGCGTGGTCGAAGGTTCCCGCGTCAGCCTGGCATTTGACGCGGCCGGGGGACTTATCGACGGGCGTTCAGGCTGCAATGCCTTTGGCGCAGACTATTCCGTAGGCGGAGAGGGTATCGGGTTCGGCTCGGTGATGTCGACGGAAACCGCGTGCATGGAATCACTTATGATGCAGGAGCGGCGGTTCTACGATGCGCTGGCGCTGATCAATGCTTACACGATCGACGAGAGCGGGGCGCTGGTGATGACCGGCGCCGAAGACGCGCGGATCGTCGCGCGGCGTTAGGTGGACCGGCCGCGGTGCAGGCTGCGGCGGAGGAAGGTTTCCAGCTTCTGCACAGGGTTGGTCTCGGCTTTGCGCAGGTCCGCGGTGGCGGCAAGATCGGCCTGTGTCGCGTCGCCGCTGGCATAGCCGATGATCTGGTCGGCGCGGCCTTCGAGTGATTCCGTAAGCAGGCGGATCTGGTCGGCGGCGCGGTTCATGTCGGCCTCAGTACCCGGGATGCGCGAGCCGGCATCCATCACTGAGGCCTGCAGGCGGATGGTGCGCAGCGGCACCAGCAGTTCGGAGGTGACCGAGCGCAGGAAGCGGGTCTGTGCGTTGCTGGCCTCGTCGGCTTCCTGGCGGGCGTCTTCGATGCGGGTCACGTCGGTGAAGATTTCCACCGCGCCGATGCTCGCGACTTCGTAGTTGGCGGTCTGCCAGTAGCGGTCGTGGGAATGGACGCCGCCGCCAAGGGCTTCTATATTGCGCAGGTCGGGCTGCGCCTGGGTATAGAGTTCGTTATCGAAGACGACCTTTCCGTCCGTGGGCAGAAAGGAAAATGCCTGGCCGGAGCCATCGAGCGCGACTTCAAGGATCTCGCGCAGCTGGGTGGCTTCCTCGACCGATTTGACTTCCTTCAGATACAGTGTGCACGCCGCGCGGGCGCCGAAATAGATCGTGAAGCGCTGGATGAAGGCGCATGGCATCCGGCTGAAGCGACTTGGCGAGGCGCGTTATGACGGTGCGCCGGTGGTCGATTATGTGAAAAAGGGGCCGGGCCGCCACTGGCGGTGCAGGCGTTCAGGTCCGTCGCCGAGGCGAGGCGGCTACGGAAACTGATCGCAGCAAAGCCTTCGGACAGGGCCGTGCTGACCGAGGCGTCGATGACAGTCAACGACTGGCTGGCGCGTCTGGACTTGCCGAAACTCGACCTCGCGATGCACCGAATCCTGCCGGCGCAGGGCTATG